>NZ_JADBTX010000086.1:0-29521 GCF_020245945.1 Microcystis sp. M015S2 | reverse complement strand
AGAGACGATTCTCGTTTATAAGTTACCACTTCTCAATCGTCGGGAGATAGAAACTATGTTTAGTTTAGATGAATTAAAACAAACTCAGTATTTTCAAGATGTGCGCGAGGAAGCGCGTCAGGAAGGTCGTCAGGAAGGTCGTCAGGAAGGTCGCGAGGAAGGCAGACTAAACAAAGCATTAGAGGCGGTCCCCCGTTTGTTAGCCTTAGGGTTAAGTGTTGAGCAAGTCGCATCCGCCTTAGAGTTAGAGGTTAAACAGGTTAGAGCTATACAAAAAGGGAGATAATCTTCTTCTGTCCTCATGTCTAGGAGGTCCTGTTAATCCTATCGTCGGGAGATAGAAACTATGTTTAGTTTAGATGAATTAAAACAAACTCAGTATTTTCAAGATGTGCGCGAGGAAGCGCGTCAGGAAGGTCGCGAGGAAGGCATTGAGCAAGGCAGACTAAACAAAGCATTAGAGGCGGTCCCCCGTTTGTTAGCCTTAGGGTTAAGTGTTGAGCAAGTCGCATCCGCCTTAGAATTAGAGGTTAAACAGGTTAGAGCTATACAAAAAGGGAGATAACACTATACCGCCCCCCTAACCAAAAAAGAAGGCTTTTAAACCTTCCTTACAGCAGAATTGGTCATTTATTGCCGTTTGCGAGCCAATACACCCAGAGAACCCACCGCTAATAAACCTAAAACGGTGCCTGGTTCCGGGGTTGTCTGTGTCTGGGTGCCTTGAATGGTCCAGTTAGCAGCAACGATATTACCTTCTACATTGGTCAAATCGACACTATTGGAGAAACTATTAGTAGCGTAAACGGGATTGACCCCAAACACGCCCCATGCGTTAGGTGTTTGTGTAGAATTGGTTGAGACGACATTGACATTAGAGATATCGAACCAATCAGAAGGAACAGCCGTTAATGTTCCTGAGGCATTGGTGACAAAGCTTCCTATACTATTAGTCAACCCATTACCCCCATTAGGATTAAAGGTAGTAACGTGGGCCCCATTACCAAAATTGAAGGTGACACTCACAATGTTACTCGCGGTCCATGTTTGGTTTAACAGGGAAGTTCCCCCATTGTCAAGCTGATAGGTGATAAGCGCAGTATTACCGGCAGTAACGTTATCGACAGTAGCACTGGAAACAGTACCCGTATAGGTAGCGGTAAAAATGGCGGCATGGGCGGGAATGGCACTGAAAACGGCACAAGTCACCGCAGGAAGGCAAAGGGCTTTTAGCAGTTGATTAGTCATTTTTGATTAATTGACAAGTTAATTTCATGGCTAATACTGGGGAAAAATTGCTATTTATACCCCATAAATCATTGCTTAATAGTAATAAGCATCATAATTCTACCCCCCCCCCGAATTTGTCAAGTATTCGCCGTTTTTTATTGATGAACACGGAAAAAAGCCCATCAGGGAGAGAGTGGAAGGGTTAGAAATTAACCAGTCCGTTGATCCAGTCTAAGAGCAAGCGCGGATGAAGAAATAAATGGCCATCAGTAGCAGAAAAATATAAAAAGTAATCAGCACCAATCGATCCGGTAATTTCGGTAAAAAACGAGTGGTTACTTGTACACCTAGGGAACCACCGATACCTAAAATAATCCCTTCTAGATAAAGAATATGACCAGCTTGGGCATGAGCGAAACAGGCGGCGATCGAATTGAGTAAAACCACACCTAAACTGGTGACAATGGCGATTTTGATCTTTTCTGCCAAAAAAATCATTTGTAGTGGCACCATGATCGCCCCACCGCCAATTCCGAAAATACCGGCTAGAAATCCAGCGATTCCTCCGGTTAGCAGACAGGCTAGATTAGGATGCAATCTAAGGGCAGAAACTGGCTCTTTTTGGCTTAAATTTTGCTTGAGATTGGTTAAATAGATATTGAGTAGTAAAAAACAACCAAAAGCCGCTTCTAGGAGGTGTTTGGGGCTAGATTTGACCAGATAGACTCCGATAAATGCCGTAAAAATCCCGGGTAAACCTAAGAGGAGAACTCGCTGCCATTTGAGGGAACCTAATCGCCAATTTTGGATCGTACCCCCTAGGGAAGTGAAAACGATCGCTAAACTGCTGGTAGCCACCGATTCTCCGTAACTGTAGCCTAAATTTAACAGGATCGCCACGGAGATAGTGCCACCCCCAATACCAAATAAACCCGCTAATAAGCCCGAAAAAACGCCCGTTATCAGTAAAATCAAGTAATTGTTTGCCATTATCTTCGGTTCATGGCCTTGAAGGGTCTGAATAGTCGTGCAAAATTAATTTCCTAGTCGAGACAGGAGACAGGAGACGGGAGACAGTATTCAGGAGATTATTTTTATTTATTCTCCCCACTCCCAACTCTGGCACTCCCCACTCCCAATTCATAATTTATAATTCATCATTCATCATTACCCCAAGAAAAACCCCACGGTTATAGAAACCTCGGCGGAAAAGTCTCTATAACTGGGTTTTTCTAGGAATATTAGGAAAGGAGATTGCCGCGACTACCGTTAGGAAGAATAGTCTCTTCGAGGGAAGCAGAAAGGAGATTATTTTCGGTTAAAATCGCCCCGATTAAGTTAGCTTGTTTGAGATTAGCTCGTTTAAGATTGCTTCCCACTAAATAACTCAAGAGTAATCCCGCTTGGTGTAGATTAGCACCGGAAAGGTTAGCGGAGGCTAAATTAGCACCGAGCAGATTACAACCGGTTAAGTTAGCCTGGCGAAAATTGGCTTTATTAGCGTCAGTTTTGCTTAAATCGGCTCCGGTTAAGTTAGCTCCCTCAAAATCACTACAATTGAGGTTAGCTCCCGTCAGATTAGCACCTTCGAGGTTAGCACAACGTAAATCCGCCCCGCGTAAATCCGCCCCGCGTAAATCGGCATAGCTGAGGTCGGCGTATTGAAGCTGGCAGTTTTCCAGATTAGCTTGATAGAGATAGGCTCGAATTAGGTTAGCCTCTTTTAAGTTAGCATGGCTAAGATTAGCAGAGCTAAGAATAGCACGAGTGAGAATAGCCCGTTTTAGGTTAGCTTTCCCCGCCATGGCATGGGTTAAAGTGGCTGAGGTGAGATTAGCGGCTTCCAGATTTGCTTTGAACAGTTGAGCAAAAAGTAAGCTACTGTGAATTAAACAGGCAGAACTTAAATCAGCCTTTTTGAGGACAGTATTACTCAAAATTGCGCCGCTTAGGTTACTTTGGCGCAAATTTGCCCCAGAAAGATCGGCTTTAGTTAGGTTAGCATCGATAAGACAAGCTTTGCTTAAATTAACTTCTTCCAGGGAAGCGTCCTTGAAATTAGCGTTAATTAAACAAGCTTCGGCTAAATTGGCTCGTTTTAAGTAACTATGACTTAGGTTAATCTGGTTTAAACACTGTCTCTTTAAATTGACTCCGCTAAGTCTGACTTCGGCAAAGTTGCGTTCACCTCGATTATACAGTTCGATTAGATGTTCACGATCGGTTAAGGCATTACTACTCATAAAATAACTAAATTGTTCTGGAAGGTGATTTCCAGAGAATGGGTTGGGGAAAATTACTGAACAGGGAGCGACTGGGAATTTTTGCGAATAAATAGAAATTTTCAACCAATTACGGGCTTAAAATCCCTATTGGCAATCACTAAAACGGGTAAATAACTACAAGAATCGGGGTTCAATACCAAAAACAACCTCTACCTAAACCTGCCACTTGTTGCCAGCCAGGTCTAGGCATTAAATTAGAGAAGTCTTGTGCGTCAGTTTTTCTGACTGAATCTACTGCCTCGCCGATGTCTTGACTCGGTATCATACAGTTGAATTTGTTAGGTCTGCTTAGTCAGTCCGGTAGCCAACAGGCTAAAACTCTTAATCACCAGATTTCGGGGACTTTCCAGTTGAGCAATCATAAAACTTCGTCAAAGTCAATCCCTCTTAGGGATGAACTGCCCGATCCTATTCCCTGAAGCCTTGGTTTAATGAGTCTATCAGGTTGTGGTCTGTTTTGGCAAGAGGGGTTAATGGCTTTTTCATCAATTCGCCAAAAGGCTTGATTTTCCCTAGGGGATAATTGTATAGACTGGTCATCTCAATATTGTCTGAGACTGGGGGCAGATTGAGGAGATAAATATCGGTCAATTGATTTTTTAAAGATGGGATTAGAGCTGCTGTGGAAGTCAACTAAATTGTTGATGGTAAACGGAAAAGGTCGAATTATAGTAATCATAGCAATTATCGTCGATTGGGTTGACCCAAGGAAACCCAACAAAAAGATTCAGACGGATTTATATTTTGGCTGTTGGGTTTCGCTTTTCCTGAGAATTGAGAGGTTTTCTTTAACCTATTTATTCGCTCAAACCAAGCTAGGGACTGCACCTAGTTTTTTACACACAATTCCTGATGGTTTAAAATAGCTTCTGATACCTCAATGAGTAGAAAAGCGATCGCATCTTGATGATCCGCGTCGGTTAAAATGGTTTCGAGGGTGCTAGGGGTGGGAATTTCGTCCCCATCTGCCAACATGAAGGAAATATGACCTTTTAAGGCTTCAGTTGCCATTTTTTTCGCTTCTTCTATGGTTTCTCCTGCACTAATACAACCCGGAAAGTCATAAAATTGTACCCCATAATCACTATGGTTATCTTTATGAACGGTGGCTAAATAAGTAATCATTGATTTCTCCTTTATCGTAATTTAATACCGGCTTGTTTTTCGATACTGATTAGGGTTTTAAGGGGAATATCCTTTTTAGGGTGAGGAACAGTCACTTTCCCTTTTTTATGGGGATGTTTAAAATGATGATGACTTCCTGTTGTACCTACTTGATACCATCCCTCATCCTTCAGTTTTTTGATAATTTCTCGACTTTCCATAATTGATGATTTCTATTTTACCCCCCTAATTGTTGTAAAATCTGCATCACTTGTTCATAAGCAGCCATATTATCCTGTTGGCGGAATAATATAGCTGCTTGTTGTAGATCAATTTTGGCTTTTTTGGTTTGTTTTAATTCGGCATATAAAAGACCACGATTGGCGTAAGCCTCAGCAAAATTAGGATTAATTTCAATAGCTTTGTTGTAGTCAGCTAAAGCTAATTCGTATTTCTGCTGGTTAGAGTAAAGATTCCCTCGATTGTTGTACGCCTCAGCAAAATTAGGATTAATTTTAATAGCTTTGCTGTAGTCAGCTAAAGCTAATTCGTATTTCTGCAAGTTTTTGTAAAGAATCCCCCGATTGTAGTAAGCCTCAGCATAATTAGGATTAATGTCAATAGCTTTGCTGTAGTCAGAGAGGGCTAAATCGTATTTCTGCAAGTCATAGTAAAGACTCCCCCGATTGGTGTAAGCCTCAGCTAAATTAGGATTAATTTCAATAGCTTTGCTGTAGTCAGAGAGGGCTAAATCGTATTTCTGCAAGTCTTCGTAAAGAACCCCCCGATTGAGGTAAGCACCAGCATAATTAGGATTAATTTCAATGGCTTTGTTGTAGTCAGAGAGGGCTAAATCGTATTTCTGCTGGTTATAGTAAAGATTCCCCCGATTGTAGTAAGCCCCAGCGAAATTACGATTAAGTTCAATAGCTTTGTTCCAGTCAGCTAAAGCTAATTCGTATTTTTTTTGGTCAGAGTAAAGAATCCCCCGATTGCTGTAAGCCTCAGCATAATTAGGATTAATTTCAATAGCTTTGTTCCAGTCAGCTAAAGCTAATTCGTATTTTTGTTGGTTATAGTAAAGAATACCACGATTGTAATACCAAGCAGCACGGGGAGCGAGATGAATTGCCTGATTAATCGCCGCTAATCCCTCATCATAGCGTTTTAATCGACTTAATACTCCCCATTTCTCGTTATAGGAATTGGGGTTATTGGGAAACAGAGAAATCGCCTGATTAATCACCGTTAAGGCTTGCTCATAATTTTCTAAATAGCGATAAACAACACTTTGCTGTTGTAAAATACTACTGTGAAACTCCTTTAAATCTTCCCCTTTAGGTAAGGTATTAATCGCTTGTTGCAAAGCTTCTATAGCTGGTTGAGCTTTACCTAAAGCACCTAACGCAAATCCCTTCCCATACCAGGCTAAATAGACATTATCGGGGTCATTTTGCTTAATCGCTTCATCAAAGGCTTTAATTGCTTCCTCATACCTTTCTAACCGCCATAATTGTCCTCCCCTTTCTATCCAAATATCCGCCTTCGCAGTGGTATTAGGAACAATAATACCAGCAATCGCTTGACTAATTTCTTGTTTTTGTTGCGGACTAACTTGGGGTTGAGCAGTGGTTAATAATTGCGGTTTTACCTTCAATCTTTCTTGCAATCCGATAAAAGTGCTAATGGGAATCCCTAAACTATACCCTAACTGAATTTTCCCTCCCTCTGCTCCTTCTGAACGTCCATGAATCCCTATTACTCTCCCCTGAGAGTCTAATACTGCACCGCCACTCATGCCCCCAAATGTGATGCTGGTATAAACTAATTCATAGCCCCCGGTTAAAGAAGCAACACTTTGTAATGTTCCACTTTGTTGAGTGCTTAAGTCACTTTGGCGGGTTTGTATTAATCCCCGTTCTTTATCGTTAATTATACCGCCACTAAACAACCATTTCGAGGGATTGTTGCCAATTTTGGGGAAGCCTGCGGCAAAAACAAAATCATTAGTATTTGGGTTATAGTTGGCTATTTCCGCAACGGGATAATTGTCCTGGCTTTCAAACTGAAAAACTGCTAAATCTACCCCTTCCTGCTGGATGATGGTGCTTTTCTCGATGTTTCGAGTTTTGCCGTCCCTGGTGACAACGGTGTAGGTGACATTGGCACAGGTTTTCTCCTCGGCTACTTTCTCACAGAGGACGTGATCGGCGGTTAGGACGGTGTAGGTTTTTCCCTGCTGGGCGATAATGACACCGCTACCGTTTGCACCGCTCGTACTATCGATCCGGACGGTGAAACCCTTCGCTTTCGCTTCTAATTCGGCGATATAACCAGTATAGGCGGTGGTTTCTATATCGGGGTTCACCTGCGGTAGGGGTAGGTTATAGGCGCTGAGGATTTCGGGCCGGATGTAGGTTAAGAGGGTATTAAGGGAAATGCCCCAGTTAACCGCTCTCATCTGTTGAATTTCTTCTCCAGTGGGTTTTGTACCGTCTTCGTAGATGTAGTTAGAGAGAATCGGATGGGCCGATCGCCCGTTAATGCCGATTAACTCCCCCTCGACAAAAATGCCGCCGCCGCTCATTCCCTGCACGATCTCCCCACTATAACCGACGCTGTAGCCCTCCCGGAGGGGTCGATCGCTCACCTGTTCAAGGGTTCCCTTTGTCGTCCGATACTGTCCCGTTTCGGCAACATATCCCGCAGCCACCACTTCTAAACCGATCTCGTCTTGATTGGGGATAAACTCCGCGATGGCGGCGATCGCATAATTCCTGGTATCGCTAAACTCTAGCAGGGCGAGATCTTGATTCTCCGATAGGGAACCGGGGACAATGCGGGCCGCACGGCTCTGGCCGTCGTAGGTTTGTACCTGTAGGGTTTTTGCGCTGCGGGTAACGTGGGCGTTGGTTAGGACAAGGTAATTATCACCTTTTTTGGCGATAATCGTCCCCGATCCCCGATTTATCTCGCTAGTGATCCGAACGGTGACTCGTTGTAGGATTTGCTCCTCGGTAAGCTCCCGATCGCCCTGTGCCGTCAGAATGCGATCATTAGAAATATTTCTGGCAGCCGGGGTGACAAGGGTTAATCCGGGTTGAGGCAGTAGGGAGAAAAGAAGGATGAGGGCGATCGAAGGTTTGATCATGGCTGTTACCTAGCTATTTTAAATAGTAGAAAACGGGTTTCTCCGAGAAACCCGTTTTCTGTGCGTTACTCAACGGATTTAGTATAAGAACGAAGAAAAAAGAAGATACCGGAGGTGGTGAGAAGTGCGATCGCTGGGGGGAGAATCGGAACCCAGAGACCGAAATAACTAAAGAGAAGCCAACCGATGCCGGTGAGGGAAATCATAGCGATCGCTACTGTCAAAAGTACCGTTTTTACCCGAAGAAAACGCCACGTTAATAACCCCCCCACTAGGGACCACCCCAACACCCAGAAAGTCTCCTGTAGGGGATTCCAGAAAGCGATCGAGGCTCGTTTTCCCGTCATTGTATCGAGAATTTGACTGACTGCGTGCGCGTGCAGATAAACCCCCGGAATTGCTTCCGATGGGTTGCGACTAAAGGGGGTTAAAAAATCATCGATCCCCGGTTCTGTTACTCCAATTAGAACAATTTTTTCCCGGACTGATTCGGAATTAAAACGCGGATCTAAAACCTGTCGGAGAGATTTTTTCGGAGCAATTTTGATGATTGCATCGATGCCATTATCGGCGATTCGACGGTAAGCGAGCATAACTTGACGGCCGGATCGGGTATCGGATTGACTGGTTCTGTAGGGGCCGCGGTTGGATTGTAGCCAGTCACCGAGATGAGTATCCCCGATATTAATTTCTAGAATTCCCCGCTCCAGTTTATTGCAGTCAAAATCTTGATTCTGGGATTCTAGATATCGTTTGGCAATTAGGAGACTAAAACTAGGAGCATAATCTTTAAAATTACAGGACATTGAGTCAACTTTGGCCAAAGAATCCGGGGGAAGACAGGGAGAGGTGCGATCGAGTTTTGCCTGATATAAAAAACGACGAATTCGGGGAACTCCGGCAATGGTTTCGTCTGGGACTATGTTACTAAAACCACTCTGATTTTTTGGCAGTTCCGGGGGTGGGGGAAATCCGTCCGGTTGCGGGTAATTATTAAACTTACAAATCGAGATAAAATTAGGAGTATTTTGTAATTGTTTGGCTAGGGGTGGATAATCTTGACTGGCAGCGATGGGACGGAGGATATCTAAGGCGATAATTTGCGGTTCGTAGGGCAGTAATTTATTTAAAAGCTGCGATAATGCTTCTCCTGCGAGGGAACGTTTTTGATCGCTTCCTGGTATTGTTGGTCTTTTCATCCCCATGCGATCTTGATATTCCCAATCTTGGCGATCAATGGTAATAATTAATAATCTGTCATCGGGTTTATCTTTGGGTTTTAGTTGCATCAGACGATCATAAATATTTAATTCTAAGGGTTCTAAAATTCCTGTTTCTCTTATTGCCAAGACTGTCATCGCTACGGCTAAACCTAAACCGAAAGTTAGAGCGAATCGTCGCCAATTTTTAGGGGGTTTACTGAAACTATGCCAAGTGGGGGGTTCTTCGGTGGGATTGGGGCAAACTACGGGCAGCCAACTGGCACAGGGATAGTCTTTTTCCCAATCATCGTGGAGATTTTTTTGGGCTTCATGTACGGCGCTATAGAGAGATTTATTATTGGTAAAAGCGGTTAAAAAGTATTGCAGAAATTTGGGAGAAACAGGATCGGGTAATTTCTCGCGCATAAAGATTAGATGGGGTAATGCCATCCCTTTTTCCCGTGATAGTTGTTGTGCCAAACCGATACCATCACAGGAGTTAAATATCGCTAATTTTAACCCGTTTTTAGTGGCTTCTCCCAGGGAAAAGCTGAAATCAGCTATCTTTAATTTATGAGTTTCTGTTAGTTGAATTTCGCAATCTTGACCATCTTCTGTACTGGCACTATGACCGCTAAAAAAGAGTATATTCCAAGTTTCTTGACGCAATAACTGATTTAATTTTTGCGGGTGTGGGGCTTTTTCCCAGATAATTTCGGCTCCTGCTTTTCCCGCAATATCGTCTAAAGTTTTGCGATCTTCTTCGAGAAATCTTAAGTCGGTGGCATAGCCTAAAATGGCTAAAATCCGAATTTTTTCATGATTTCTTAATTGTCTGGCTAAGGTATCGTATTCTGAGACAATAATGGCTATATCTGCGCCAGTATTTTGGAGGATTTCCCATTTTTCCCAGGGGAATCTTTGCAGCCAAATATTATCGGTTTGTAACCAGATACGAAAGTTATTGCCAGAGCGCAGAATTGCGGTTTTAATCGGTTCAAATTCTGGGCTATTATTCAACCATTTGTTTAAGTTATCCTCAAATAATTTGGCTTTTTCTTGGCAGTTTTTAAAGACTAAACTCTGCTGAGAACTATTGGTAATTTGTTGGGGATTGCTATCTTTTAAGACTTTAAAAAATCCCTCTAATTCACTATAGTGACGTTGCCATTGACGGTAAAGAGTTAATAACTCTAAATTAGCTGGTAGCCTTGCTTTGATCACAGTTTGGGGACGAGAATTAAGATCGGGACGAATTTCTAATTTTACTTTAAATCCCCGATCAAATGTGCCATCTAGTTCGAGAGTTAAGAGTTTAATCATTAAGTTTTTCCTCGCTTATACTTGTAAATATTCGGTGACTCTTGCCGATTCTAAAGCCACTTCAATAAAGAATTTATCCCCCAATTCAGCATCAAATCGATAACGAATAAATTCATCGTTATCTGTGGCAATTACTTCTCGAAAAACCTGACCAGTTTCGGTGAGAATAGTTAATTTTAAATGGGGGGGTAAAGTGCTTGTTTCTCCGGTGGGGTAAACAGTCGCTTGCAGGCTAAATACTTCTTCAGTTTTAGCGATAGTAATCATCAAAGCGAGGGGATTTCCCAGTAATTCTACTCCTAAATCTTTGATGCGTTTAATTTCTGTATTTTTGAAAGCTGGAACCAGTGACAGTGAGCTAAAATCGAGGATACTTTGCCAATCAATGGGGAAATTATCGGCAAACCAATTGGTTAACTTGACGGGGGATTTTTGCCGACGGGTAATTAAAATTTTTCTCCAGTTACTATTGACGATAACTGCTGCCCATTCTTGAAAAGCAATAGCTTTTCTGGGAAAGATTAACTGAGGATTAGCTAAGATGTCTAGTAAGGTTGTCAATCTATCTAAAGATAGTTTTTCTGACCTCTTTTCCCGTTCAATCTTAACTGGTTGTAATTGACACTCTCCCCATAAATCCAAAGAATCTGATCCTGATTGCAGTTGATTTCTCGGTAGAGAGTAGTTAAGATTACGCTTAATATATTGTCCTTTTTCCTTAATATCTTTATGGGTAGTAGAACCCCAAATTCTCAGATAACTTTCGGCAGTGTTTACCTGTACCGCTAAATAATAATCACCAATTAATTGAGGAATATCTACCCATTCTTGAGGAATTTCGATCGCTTCTAGATCCAGAGTTTCGCTGGCAATAACTATTACTGACTTTTCGCCTAATTTAACGGTAAAACCATTAACTCCTAGTTGCCAGAAATCCTCTTGATTTTCTACTAAGCTAACCCCAGGCATCCCTGACTGTAGATAGTTAAAAATAACTTGTTGACAGAGATAATTAACATAAAATCTCTGACGAATACTGGCATCAGTAAAACTGGCACTTTTTGCCCAACTTATCTCTTGAATATCTGCGGGTATTTCTAGCCAAATGCTATCAGGAGTTAGTTCTAACCAATCATTAACCATAATTAATCCTCCTGAGTTGTTGCGCTGGTTTGATAGTAGTATGTTAGCCATGGTTCTATTGCTTTACTAATAACTTCTCTATCGTGGGACTGGGAAGGAATATGCAGGTTTTCGCTGGCCCAGGGTAAAAACTTTTTAGCGAGGTGACGATAAACTTTATCCAGTTCCCTAGAAACCTGATATTGTTTGATAACCACCGTGGTAATTTCTGTAATCTTAGCGGCAATTGCCACTTGTCCCAACCCCAACCCATAAGTCATCTCTAGAATTAACTGAATTTGCGGATGCAGTTTTGCCTGTTGCGGCTGCTGACAAATCTGTTGAATTTCTGCCCCTAACCAAGCTAGAATTTTTTGGTGGTTTTGTTGCGACTCGCGAAAATTTTCCGCCGCTTCTAACTGCTGCCAAGGGGTATCATGGAGAGTATCTTCGATCATTTCCTCCCTCGTGCTACTTTCCCCATCCCCGAAAGGTTGCTGTAAGGAAATTGTTTTTCCTTGGGGAAATAAATAATCAGAAATAGCTTTTCCCGCATCCTCTAACCATCGGTTAATTGTTGCAGAATTGATTTTGATGGTAGAGTGGCTATCCGAGTTATAAGCAGCGGCGATTTTTTGCCAGATTTCTGGACTAGGTTCCTGAATTTTACCATCGGTTTTGATTTTTGCCTGGGCATAAATTTCTTTATAGTAATCCCAAGCTAAAAGGTAATTTTCGAGAGTTTCCCCCACTAATCCCCTCGCCTGGAGAGCTTGGCTGAGACCCGCTCCGGTAGAATTAAGTAGTAGGCTCCAAGTATTATGGCCGAATGCTTGACTAATCTGACGGATGCGATCAATTAAGCGATATTTAATCCTCTGATTGGCAAAATTATCGAAGCGGGTGGAGAATAAAGGCTTAAAGTCAGCTAAGATAGCCTCAAAACCAAGAATTCCTTCGTTAAAGTAGTCTTCGATCTGATAATCTAGTTTAGCTTGATATTTTTGATAGATTTCGGCAGCAGCCCAGTAGCAAGGTTCCTGCAAATAAGCGTATAAATGCCCACGAAAAAGATGATTTTGGGAACCGGGATTCTGATACTGTTGCTGAAAGAATAGGGCCAAATACTCCTCTGAATCGACATTAGGATCGATTTGGCCATAGCTTTCCATGTTACGACGCAAACGCCGATCGCAATTCCATTCTGTCCTATTTTGTCGCAAAACTAAAAAGCAACAAAACTTCTCCAGCAAAGTCTCTCGTTTTTTCATCTAGCTAGTCCCCGTGGAGGTCAACTAAACTCTCTATCGTTCCACTTCGAGATTTTATGCAGTATTATAGCAGTTATCTTAATGGTGAGGTACAAATTTTTCGTTTTGAGGAGTCGAGAGTCTGGGGAGTCAGGAGTGAGGAGACGATTGTGCAAACGTTTGTATTAATTTAAGAGTCACTGATAATTAGGGTTTGCTGAAAAAGTTTGTTGGTGGGGTTAGGAGTCATACTAAATCCGGTTATTAAAGAATGATTATTTATTCTCCCTTTTGCCTATTGCAAGAGTGCATGAGTGCCTGTCCTGATATGTGGCATAAAGGGATTGGGGGGAGATTCGGCTAATCTAAAAATAAGCGATTTAAATACGTCTTAGCTTACAATTATTATTAACTTCGATCAAACAGGGAGTTTCCCAAGTCAATCCACCCAGTAAGGTTACTTAAGAATTTGGGTTACAAGTTGGGGGTAAAACGGGGATATCTTTAGTGACAAAAGGTTCAGCACAAGCTAATATTAAAGTTGCTATTGAATGGGAATTTAACCAAGATAAGGTAGGTTAGTATGCAAGTTCAAATCGAAAAACGGTATTATACACCTGAAGAATATTGTCAGTTAGAAGAAACAGCAGAATACAAAAATGAATATCTGGATGGAGAAATTATTCCTATGACGGGAGCAACAACCAATCATAATCTAATTGCTGGTAATTTTTATAAAAATTTTCCGACTAAGATTAACAATGAAGATTATTGGGCTTTTATGAGTGATGTACGGTTATGGATGCCAATATATCGCTTTTATACTTATCCTGATGTAATGGTGATTAAAGGCAAACCATTATATGAAGGAAAAGGCACAAATACTGTAACTAATGCGTTAATCATTGTCGAGGTTTTATCAAAATCAACCAGAGATTATGATCGCACTGATAAGTTTAAGTTTTATCGCTCAATTCCTGACTTTAAGGAATATATTTTGATTGATCAATACCGTTATTATGTGGAGCAATTTTATCAACAAAATAATGGAGAATGGTTGTTTAAAGCATCTGAATCAGAGAATGATGTTTTAAGGTTTTATTCTGTGGATTTTCAAATCTCATTGCTGGATATTTATCAACGAATTGATTTTAATTTAAGTGAAGAATAAGGATTAAATCCCATCTCAATTATCTACCAAAATCATTTGATATTGCGATTCTCAAGATCAAGAAGGAAACCCAACAAAAAAATAAGAGGATGGGAATAGCGATCGCCATTTTCAAATCCTATTATCGTCGGTTGGGTTGAAGGACTGATTCCTGTTAAATTAGGATATCAAATGTTTGATTATTTAGCCAACGATAAACAGTAAAATCTCGCCTATCTGTGGTTAATATTCTGTTCTCCTTAATTGTTTCAGCTAACACTACTAAAGAAGCATCGGCTAAGTCCATTGGCAAACTCAAATATTTTACATTAATTCTAGCATTCGTTCTAAATGAATATTTTCTAGATGAAAAACTTTAATACTCCCTTGAGTTAATTGACCTATAAATTTAAATTGAGCATCATTTCCGCATCTTTCCCAAAGAAGATAACTTGTTTCTATAATAACTGGATAAGTGCTAATTAATGACTCTTTTAACGTGGTAAGTTTTTGTTTGGCTTGGGCATGAAAATTATCGTTTTTATTTCCCAAAGCAACAAAAAAACCTGTGTCAGCAATAATCATAATTATTTAACATCTTTTCTAGATAAAATACCCTGAGCGATTTCTGCTGCTTTTTCTGCTAAATCTGGTTCACCAGAAAAACAACCAATAAAATCACTATTTCTGAGATCTGCTAAAGTATCTTCATTCTCAAAATTATCTTTTGATGAAATATCCAGAGGAGTTTTTATTTTTAGAAAAGAAGTAATCTGATTTAACAAATTATCTATTAACGTTAACTCTTCTGTGTTTAACAGATCAAGTTTTTTGTTTATTTTTTGCTTGATTTCGATATTATCCATGATAATTTTTCCTTAATTACTCAATTAGAAAACTGGGTATAGCAGCATCTATTAGAGGAATAGCGATCGCCTTTTTTAAAATCCTACAGTAATCATTTTTCCATAGCTCCTTTGCTTCCTTGTAGCCTTGTTTGATTGGCACTGTGAATTTATCTGTCACCAGTAAGACTTTTGATAATCTTTTTAGCCAATCGCTCATTAATTTCTCGATGTCTGGGAATTGGTTCTGTTTTTCCAGTATCTGGATTATGGTAAATATCATGTTTCCCTCCACGTCTAATCAAGTAGCAGCCAGCTTGCTCCAATTGTGCAATTAAATCATGTCTTTTCATGCGAATTCAAACTCTGCAACTCTCTTGATTCCGGGGATTTCTTCCGTAGTAAATGTTCTGTAGAGATCGATCAGGTTTTCGATTAATTCTTCTAAGTCAACACCTTGGGTCCAATGATCGGGAAATTCATTCAAATAGCCCAAGAACATCCCATCTGATTCTTTCCAATATGTATATGGAATTCTCATGGTGAAATCCTCATTCTGCGTTGCTAACGATATTAAGTTGACCCCTATTATAACGGAATTGCTCTCAAGCCACGATCAGCTTTATTATCAGGGTTGGCAGCGAGATTGCCGCCTTAGACTTCGTTAATGCAGCCGACAAAATTTGCGATCGCCGATTCCGACAGATTTAAGTGTTGGCTGTTGGGTTTCGCTTTCCCTTAAAATTGAGAGGTTTTCTTTAACCCATTGATTCGCTCAACCCAAGAAAAAGGACTAGACCGCGCCTAATAGCCGTAGGAGTTCCATAACCGTTTCATATAACGCCGCGTTTCCTTGCTGGCGGTACAGTTCGGCGGCTTGTCGCAAATCTCTGATCGCTTTTTCCCTTTCTAGTCGATAGTAGTAAATAACCCCCCGATTGTAGTAAGCTTCGGCGTATCTGGGATTAATGTTGATCGCCTGATTGTAATCGGACAGGGCGAGGTCTGGTTTCCCCTGTCCTTTGTAAAGATTCCCGCGATTGTAGTAAGCGTCGGCGAATCGGGGATTAATGTTGAGCGCCTGATTGTAATCGGACAGGGCGAGGTCTGGTTTCCCCTGATCGGCGTAAAGAACCCCGCGATTGCTGTAAGCCATTGCGTCTCGGGGATTAATGTTGAGCGCCTGATTGAAATCGGACAGGGCGAGGTCGGGTTTCTCCTGTTGTAGGTAAAGAAGCCCGCGATTGAGGTAAGCCATTGCGTCTCGGGGATTAATCTCGATCGCCTGATTGTAATCGAACAGGGCGAGGTCTGGTTTCCCCTGTACGCCGTAAAGAAACCCGCGATTGTAGTAAGCGTCGGCGTATCGGGGATTAATGTTGAGCGCCTGATTGAAATCGGACAGGGCGAGGTCGGGTTTCCCCTGTTCGTAGTAAATAACCCCCCGATTGAGGTAAGCCATTGCGTCTCGGGGATTAATCTCGATCGCTTTGGTGAATTCAGCGAGGGCGAGATCGTATTTTTCCTGTTGCATGTAGTCAACTCCCCGGTTATAGTGGCCGATCGCGTCTTGATTGTTCCCTTGAGCGATCCGGGTTTCGGCTGGTTGTCGGCTCTCTAGCGCCATGACGGGGCGAACAGTCGCGAGGGTGGAAAGGCTGATTAGGCTAACGGTGGTAAGAAGGGCAAAGGATTTCATGGCTAGTTCCTCACTGGGGATGATTTTAAATTCTACTTAGGGTTGGCTGAATATCGGTGTAAATCCTGCTAAAAAAGGTTTTTGGGCTAAAAAAGCCTAAAAATATTATCCAACAAGGTTTTTAGATTTATTCAGCAACCCCTGCTTAATTCATAGGCTGCTTTTTTGGGAATATACAGAATAGGCTTTTTTTGTCTAAAAAGCCCTAGGTTGGGTCAAGCAATAATAACTTTTGTCTGTCAAATATTAGCGACGCTTGAGGGAAACCCAACCACACCAATGTCGTCAAGAATGTTGGGTTTTGCTCAAACCATTGAATCGAGCAGTTTTCTCCTAATTATTCAATCGCTCAACCAAACCTACAAGCTTCTATCTGATAACTGATAACTGATAACCGATTAAGACTTCACTCCCAAGTTAAAGAAAATCGTTCCCCGACGCACAGAATTTTCACTACCTTGGCTGCTAATAGTAAGAGAACGCAGATTATTAAATAAAGGCTTAATCGATAATTCTAACACCCGCACGATCGGGAATTTTGCCTCGATTACCGGTTGCAATTGTCGCCAATCGACGTAAAAATAACCATCATTTTCTGCGGGTAAAGCAGTAATTGCCTGTCGAAACTTACCACTACTTAAAATGGGGTTTTTCTGTGCAGATAAAGCTAAACCCATCGCTTCCACAGAACTAGCGATAATTTCATAATTATCGACCCTAGTATGCACTCCCGTCACGAGCGTTTCTAGTTGCGCTTTCCCCCCCGGGACCGCCGTGGTTAACTTTGTCCAAGCTGTCACCGTTCGATCGAGTAAAGGCAGATTAACCACATTATAGCCGCGACTGCGGGCCAACTCATCCAAATGCTCGATCGCACTGTCCACCTCTACCCCCATCACCCGTTCCCCTACAAAAACACTATCGGGTTCCATCCCCTTTGAACTAGGCACGAGAGCGAGGCTATATTCACCTCTAACCCAGCTAAAAACGTCTTCAGGCAAATTTAAACCTAAAGGCGACTGGAAGCGGTTTAAGACCTGTGTTATTAATTCCTGTAGGGGACTATCTGCTTCTAACCCCTCCTCTACCTGAGTCCAAAAACGATTTAAATCGCGACTAGCGGCGACTAAAAGGCTATTTTCGCCGATAAAAGATAATGCTCCCACGGGACTAGATAAAATTGGTGCTTGGTCATCCTGTCCTAAGACCCCAATTAAGGCGGTTTGGGCGACTATTCCCCCGGATTTGAGGGTAAAAGCCGTGGCTAATCGTTGTTTTGCTTCGGGACTCTCCGGGACGGGTTGATTAGCGATCCAAGCCGATAACGGGGGTAAATTGCCGTAAACTATAGCTATACGCGGTTCGGTGATATTTTTGAGGGCTTCTCGGTAATCGGGGCTATTTTTTAGGTTTAAATCCGGTACTTGCACGTTATTAAGTGCCTCGCGCAAAACCTTGATATTATTGGCAAAAAGCACCGTATCACCCACCACGGCACTAGCGAGAAAACGATTATTATCTCCTGCGGTCAAGGGACGTTGATAAATCAGGTTAACTCCCTTGTAGAGTTCAAAAACGAGGTCAAATTTGCCCGAAACCGCCTGTTTTGAGTAGGAAGCTTGCAGAAATTCCTTAGCGCGTTCACCATCTTTACTTTGAATTGCCAAAAGATAACCCGGTTGGATACCATTATCGGTATCGCGATCGAAATCTAGGGAAGTAACAGCGAGGGTAATTTCCTCCCCTAACCAGGGTTTGATTTCCTTTTGATAATTTAATCCCGTTTTACCGAGCAGACTTTTTTCTAAATCTTTAATTTGTTGGTGGGAACGTCGTCGATTAGCCGGTGTAGCGATTAATTGACCAAAAGACTCTAAACGTTCGGGATTGACCAACAAGGATACCATAACCGGGGCCTGTTTCGGCACAAAAATCGCCGCCGTCGGTTCCCGCATTACTCCACCTTTGAGCAAAGACAGAGGACTATCGGCGAGAATCCAAGCAAAACTGGCTGTAGCGACTCCTAGGAGAATGATTACCGTCGCACCTAAAATATAGAAAAACGATCGCAATTTCACAACCTTGCCCCGAGATGAACCATTAGCTATTTTAAGCCAGCAAATGACCCAAGAATTTCGATCGCTACAATTCTTACCAGACTGACAACGGATAACTCGCCACCGATAACTAACTTTTACCAGCCTTTTTCCGCTTGAGCGAGGACATAGTTAGCTACAGCTTCGATATCTTCAGCGCTGAGACGACCACCGAAAGCGGGCATCGCCCCCATACCTTTGGTAACTTGGGTAACGATAGCTTCAACGGAATCTTTGCCGTATTTAGCTAAATCTTCTTTTTTCAGGGTTTTAGCGGCATTAACCACGTTTTTACCGCCCATGTGGCAGGAAGCGCAGTTAGCACTGAAAATCGAAGCCCCATCAGCTAAAGCCGGACGAGCCATACCGAAAGTAACCACAGCCAAGAGCAAGCACAGGGAAATTAATAATCTTTTCACGATAGGTTCTCCTCTATTTCTTAAGAAATTCCCCAACCATGGTCAGAAAAAAACGGTTTTCTTGTCAAAAGACAAGCTGTCAAACTTGGTGTAGAATGAATCAATGGGACAGTTAAAAGCAAACTTTTACTTTTTTGTCAAAAGACAGGCTGTCAAACTTGTCATCTTCCCTCGTGTAAAGGATTAACAAGCATGAAAAAATTAGGTTTATTGTTCGCTACCGTGGCGCTAGTCCTCTCTAGCTTCTTCTTCAACACTGCCGCCGCTTCCGCCGAAACCTTCACGGTGAAGATGGGCGGTGATGCAGGTACACTACAATTTGATCCCCCCACCCTCACTATTAAAGCAGGAGATACGGTGAAATGGGTCAATAACAAACTTTCTCCCCATAACATCGTTTTCGATAGTGCCAAAGTTCCCGAAGCCCAAGCCAGCAAATTATCCCACAAAGGTCTGGCTTTTTCCGCCGGGGAGTCCTTTGAAAGCACTTTCAGCGAACCGGGTACTTACACCTACTACTGCGAACCCCATCGCGGCGCCGGTATGGTCGGAACGATTACCGTTCAGTAATTATCCGATTTTAGCCAAAAATAACTCGCGGTTAACTGCTGCGGGTTGTTTTTTGGGAATTATGAATTATGAATTATGAATTATAAATTATGAATTATGAATTGGGAAGAATAAATAAAAATAGTCTCCTGTCTCCTGCCTCCTGCCCCCTGAAATATAAAGTCTCGGTTACAAAAACTGACTTCTCAGCAATTCTCACCCCACCATAGAAACAGAAGCCCGTAGAAAAATCAGCCATGAAAGAACACGATGTCGTTATAGTGGGCGGTGGGTTAGCAGGATGCCGCGCCGCCTTAGAAATCAAACGCCTCAACCCGACTATCGATGTTGCTGTCGTTGCCAAAACCCACCCAATTCGTTCCCACTCCGTCGCTGCCCAGGGAGGTATCGCCGCCGCCCTGCAAAACGTTGACCCCAAAGATAATCCCAAGGCCCACGCCTACGATACCGTCAAAGGTTCCGATTTTCTGGCTGACCAGGATGCGGTGGATATCCTCACCCAAGAAGCCCCCGAAGTTATCATCGAATTGGAACATCTAGGCGTGTTATTCTCCCGTCTCGAAGATGGACGCATTGCCCAAAGAGCCTTTGGCGGTCACAGCCATAACCGTGCCTGTTACGCCGCCGATAAAACCGGTCACGCCATGCTGCACGAATTAGTCAGCAATTTAGGCCGTAATCAGGTAAAAATCTACGATGAATGGTATGTTTTGCGCCTTATCCTCGAAGAAGGTACGGCTAAAGGGGTAGTAATGTACCAAATCGCCACCGGACAGTTAGAAATCCTTCGGGCAAAAGCAATTATGTTCGGGACCGGGGGCTATGGTCGCGTTTATAACACCACCTCCAACGATTTCGCCTGTACGGGGGACGGTTTAGCTTTATCGGCAAAAGCGGGTATTCCCCTAGAAGACATGGAATTTGTCCAATTTCACCCCACTGGACTCTATCCCGTCGGTGTTTTAATCTCAGAAGCAGTCCGGGGTGAAGGGGCTTATTTAATCAATAGCGAAGGTCGTCGTTTTATGGAAGACTACGCCCCCTCGCGCATGGAATTGGCACCCCGGGACATCACTTCCCGGGCCATTACCCTAGAAATTCGCGCCGGCCGGGGGGTAAATCTGGACGGTAGCGCCGGGGGTCCCTTTGTCTATCTGGATTTACGCCATTTAGGCCGGGAAAAAATTATGAGTCGCATTCCCTTTTGTTGGGAGGAGGCCCACCGTCTCGTCGGTGTCGATGCGGTAGAGGAACCGATGCCTGTACGTCCTACGGTTCACTATTGTATGGGCGGCATTCCCGTTAATACCGATGGTCGCGTTCGCTTAAGTGCCGATACCCTCACCGAGGGCTTTTTCTCCGCCGGGGAATGTTCCTGTGTCTCTGTTCACGGGGCTAATCGTTTGGGCAGTAATTCCCTGTTAGAATGTGTGGTCTATGGCAGAAGAACCGGCAAATTGATCGCTAAATACGTCGAAAAACGCGCTTTTCCCGTCTTTAATCCCGATATTTACCTTCAGGATGCCAAAGAGGAAATCACCGCTTTATTGACCAAAAAAGGCACGATTCGCATCGGTCAACTACGTCAGCAATTCCAAGACTGTATGACCCAACATTGCGGCGTTTTTCGCACCGAAGCGACCATGCGCGAGGGAATTAAACAAATCGGCGAATTAAAGCGCAAATACGAGCAGATTTACCTCGATGATAGGGGTGATTGCTGGAATACGGAACTAATCGAGGCCTGGGAATTACAAAGTCTCATGGTGGTGGGGGAAATTATCCTCACCTCTGCCCTCAATCGTCAAGAAAGCCGAGGGGCCCACTCCCGCGAGGATTTTCCCCAACGGGATGACCAAAATTTCCTTCAGCATACCCTCGCCTATTATTCCCCCTCGGGCATCGATATCGACTATATGCCCGTGGTGATTCAGGATTTCACCCCCGTGGAACGTAAGTATTAACCTCTGGTCGGACGGTAAATGTAAAGGAATATTACAAACTCCTTGGCATTTACCGAGATTTAGTTCTATACTAGATAAAGCAACGCGGGATAGAGCAGTCTGGTAGCTCGTCGGGCTCATAACCCGAAGGTCAGTGGTTCAAATCCGCTTCCCGCCATTACTAATAAAGCCAGTAGTTAGGGCTTGCTGAATAAATCTAAAAACCTTGTTTGATAAGGCTTTTAGACTTTTTTGACCTCAAAAAGTGCCGACCATTGGAGGGATCGGGGGTAAAATTCAGGTACTTTTTCCCTGAAAATTAGGTAACTGACTACCTCAAAATCGGTAAAACCCTACACCCCACACCCCACACCCCACACCCTGCCCCCACCAACAAACTTTTTCAGCAGACCCTAGTTAACCCCGATTTCCCGTTAGGGAACATCAAACATTACCCTTTCAAGACAGCGATTGGGGTCAATGTAAGATTGGCGAGAATGGAGACAAGTATAATTATCCATGATCAGGATCTGTTCTGCTTTTAAATAGAGCGGAACGTGATAGGCTTCAAACAGTGCCAAAAATTTGCCACATAAAGCCATTAAACGGGAATCTAGACCGGAAGCGATCGGTTTATTAATATCGGGGCTAAATTCCCGATAAACCAGCACATTATAGCTAAAGCGGATGATTTCGGCATCTCGTTGCCAGATTGGTGCAAAACAGCTTTCTTTGCCGTCTTTGGACATAAAATATTGAGGTTGAGCCGCCATAAAATGTTGTTCCTCAAGGGTAAAATGACGCATTAAGTCATCAAACTTAACCAAAGTCGTCGCACCCCCACCCCAACGATCCGGAGTTTTACAGCGCAAACAGAGGTATTTAGGAGGGATAGCTTTGTAAGACCATTCTGTATGAGGTAAAAGCCCAATTCCGGGGGATTGTGCATCACTTTTTCCCATAGCGTCAGGATTTGCTTTGATAGGATAGATAATCTCTCCGTTAGTTTGGATAACGGGGGTTGCTTGGGTAATATCCTCTAAACATTGGAACCAGCGATCGCCGCAAGGGTTATCGAAGACAAAAAAACCGTTTTTTTTGAGGTGGTTTTTTAGGGTAGCAGTTGAGAACGTAAGCATTGAAAACATAAGATTTTCCCCACTTCAATAGGTTGATACTTGCTATGAAAAAATCTGGGGTATGTGCTAAGGCAAGAGGTCTAATTAAAAAAAATTGCATAATAAAAAGCTGATTGGCTAAGGCTTTCAGCTTTGGGGGAGGCTTTGGGGGAGTGGGGTACCCCAAACTTTTCGAGGAAAAAATTTGCGATTTTTGGTCGGGATGGTGTCGGATTTATCCTGTCAGCAAGTGATGGGTAAAAGAACGATATCCTCTCAACCAGCCGAGTTGCTAGAATAGGATCGGCTTTGCTCAAATAGACAAGAACACGCCATGTCAGAAGCTATTACGATCGCCAATATTTACAAACTGTTTGAAAGAACCGAGGCTCAATTTGCCGAGTTCCAAAAAGAAGCAGAACGCCGCAATGTTGAAGCCGAGCGCCGTAGTGCTGAAGCGGACCGCCGCAATGCTGAAGCCGAGCGCCGTAGTGCTGAAGCCGATCGCACGATGGAAGAATTGAAAAAGCAGGTACGGGCCACCACCGAAGCCGTCAATAACTTAACTACCCCTTTGTGTCTTTTTACAGAAGAAATGGTAGAGCCGGCGGTTGTGCAGTTATTTCAAGAACGGGGGATTGATGTCACCCAAACCATGAGTCGCTTAAAAAGTAAACGTCCCGGGGCAGCGATGGAAATTGATATTCTGGCGGTGAATGGCAGTGAGTTAGTGGCGGTGGAGTGTAAGTCGAGGTTATCGAAGGATGATGTAGATGACTGTCTTGATCGATTACAGCGATTTAAGTTAGCCTTTCCCCAATTTCGAGACTTTCAGGTTTATGGTGCAGTAGCGGGGATTGAAATCGATCAGGGGATAGATAGTTATGCTTATCGGCGCGGTTTATTTGTGATTAAGCAATCAGGAGAAACGGTTAAAATCATCAACGATGCTCAATTTCGGCCCCTAGGTTTTGCCTGATTAGGTGTTTTTCATCATCAACATCTTGAAGGCTCTCCCCCTACTTATGGTGATCAGCAAACCTGATCGATCGGAGGGCGCAAGCCTTGCGCCCCTACATTATCAAATTTTGTCCACAATGTAGGGGCGAACTGCGTTCGCCCAAAAGGTACATTATCAAAGCGCAAGTCCCTTAGGTGTTTTTCATCATCCCAAAAAATAGACTAAAATAAGCTATCCCAAACCTCTACCGATCTAATCCCATGCCTAAGAAGAGTTATGGCGAAACTGTTGAAAAAAGGGTCAAACGCTTGTTTGAAGTCTTATTAGATCATGTGGCTCACTGTCAATGTGAGGATAATGATTGGGGAGTCAAGCTGGCTCTAGGGGAAGAGGAGAAGCTTTTGCAGGTTAAGACGAATGTGGCGGCTTTAGTACGCTTGGCAGAGCAGAAAGGGGAAAAATTAACCAAAGATCAAGTTAGGGACTCGATTAGCCACTATTTGGCCGATTATCTAGGCATTCTTCGGGATGAGCGTCACGAAAATGAAAAGCAGGGGTGTGAGGAATGGCGGTTCTCCCTAACTCTGTGGGCGAAATGCGGCGATAAGACAACAAATTTGACTAAATTTTCGGAGGAGTGGCATAAAAGGCGCTCTGAACCCTCTAAAAAAGCGGTAACTAAACCCGAAGCAAACGCTTTCATTCCCCACAATTTTAAAGACAGTGTTGCGATCGCTAAACCCGAAGCAAACGCTTCCATTCCCCACAATTTAAAAAACAGTGGTATTGCCAAATTTGTAGGGCGAGAAACTGTTCTCAATCAATTACATGAAAAGCTACAAAAAGCCGAAAGGATTGCCATTTCTACTCTCTCAGGAATGGGAGGAATTGGCAAAACAGAACTTGCATTACAATATGCTTGGCAAGAATACAGAAAAACAACTTATCAAGGTGGAGTATGTTGGGTAGATGTTAAAGGGAATGATCCTAGTTTTGATATTATAAGCTTTTTTGAATATAAGCTTAAACTAGATAAGCCACAGGGAAGAACATCTATCGAACAAGTCCAAGATTGTTGGCAAAATTGGATTGATGGGGATGTTTTAATTATTTTCGATGATGTACGAAATGCTGACCGAATTTTTGAATATTTACCTCCCTATGAATTTAAAAAATTTAAAGTAATTATTACAACTCGCTGTGAATATTTATCTGATAAAATAGAAAATATTCATCTAGAAGAATTATCAGAAAATGATTCCCTTGATTTACTTCGCTCCTATATCGGTGATGACAGAATTGACACAGAAATTGAAGAATCAAAATTACTTTGTCAAGATTTAGGATATTTGCCTCTAGCCTTGGAGTTAATAGCAAGGTTATTAAAAAGACGCTCATGGACAATACAAGACACTATAAATAGATTAAGAGACAAAGGACTAAAAGATAACGGTTTGCTTGGCGAAAGACATACTGAAATGACAGCAAAAGGAGGCGTTAAAGCAGCTTTTGATCTAAGTTGGTATGAGCTAAAGGATGAACCAAAAACCCAAAAATTAGCTCTTTATTTAAGTTTATTCGCTATTGCACCAATTAAACAAACATGGATAAATGAATTATTTCCTAATGAAGATGAATATGATATAGAAAAATGGTTAATTGATAATCTAGTTGGTCTAAACTTAGTTAAGTCAAGAGGAAGTAATGAATATGAACTCCATCGTCTAATTCACCTTTATTTAGGAGAAAAGCTAGATCAATGTGAGTTCTTAACGACAGCAAAGCAACAGTATTGTAAGTTATTTTGCTTAAAGTCTAAAAAATTTACTCAACAAATACTATCACTCCAAAAAATTGAAGAGTTAAAGCCTCTAATTCCTCATATTAAACAAGTTACACAACATCATTATAATTACATTGCCGATAATTACAATGATAATATTCCTCATGATTGGAATTTGCCAATTAAAGCAGTTAATGCTTTTTATGTTAGTCAAGGTTTTTCTTCCCAAGCAATTCAAAACTTTGAAGAATACATAAAAATCACTGAGAATAAGTTTGGTAATAGTGACATTCATTTAATGGTTCTTTATAATGATTTAGCACTTATCTTGAAAGAAAATGGACAATATGATCGAGCAATGGAATTTTTAAAAAAAGCTTTATTGGTGGCTAAAAAATATTTAGGTGAAAATAACGATCAGACTTTAACTATAACAAATGCTATTGGTGACACTTATCGTGAGATGAAAGACTACGATAAAGCAGAAGAAACTTTAACCTATGTATATTACAATATACTTGGTGATGTCATAAATGATGTGATAAAGAGAAAGAGCAATAATACTTTACCAAATGAAGAAGTTGTTAAAAAGTTTTTTGTGTTTATTTTAGTTAATAATAATCTAGCATTAGTTTATCAAGGACAGAAAAGATACAATGAAGCAGAGAATTGTTATAAGCTTGCTTTGCAATCGTTGGAAAAATATAGAGAAACTATCTATTTTGCTCAGGTATCCAACAATTTAGGCGGTCTTTATCTAGAAATGGGCAAACAGGAAGAAGCTGAAAACTACTTTAAACAAGCTCGTCAGATTAACAAAGAAACTTTCGATCCTAAATACACTACCAATAGACTTAATCTTGGTCACTTTGCTTTGTTATATATTAATCAAAATCGTTTAGATGAAGCAGAAGAACTTTTATTAGAATTACTTGAAATTCAGTTTAATTTACTCGATGATTTGGAGCCAGATTCTCTAAAGTATT
This sequence comes from Microcystis sp. M015S2, assembly GCF_020245945.1. Taxonomy (NCBI): domain Bacteria; kingdom Bacillati; phylum Cyanobacteriota; class Cyanophyceae; order Chroococcales; family Microcystaceae; genus Microcystis; species Microcystis sp. M015S2. Next base: position 3,284 of record NZ_JADBTX010000086.1, on the reverse strand, counting down.
TACATGAAATTGCTTCTGAATACTTTAATAAAGGATTTTATGATCAAGCAGAAGAATTATCTTTAAAAATTAACCAGCTTTATAAAAAATTTCAGTTGACTAACTCGATAGAATATTGTGAATCACTAAATTTTTTGGCAGCATCTTATACTCGTGTTAATAAGCTCGAAGATTCAATAAAATTATCGATAGAAGCAATTGCAATAGGAGAAAAACTTTTCTATGAATCAAAAATTGACAGAAATTCCTATACTTCCAGTAGTTTAACAATTATTGAGAGTTATACAAATTTAGGAATAGCATTATGGAATGTAGCCCAAAAATTTAACCAACCTCCTCAGCTAAATCAACGGATAAATTTTTTATTAGAAGCTGAAATATATACTAGACAATCGCTAGAACTTTGCCAACTCATTTTTGAACGAACAAATGATAAAACAGTTCAATATAGAGAATCACATATACATAACAATTTTGGTTTGATTCTGGAAGATTTAGAAAAGTATTCAGAAGCAGAAAAAAGTTATAAAATTGCTTTATCCCTCAGACGAAAAGAGTTAGGAAATGAACATTATCTCGTTGGACAATCCTTATTGAATCTTGCTGCTTGTTATGATTGGCAAAAGAAAAATGATGAGCAAACTGAACAAATGTTATTAGAATGTGAGAGAATTTGGGAAAAATTATTAGAGCCTAGCCATCCTGAGATAGTACACTGCTATGCTTGTCTGGCAAAATTTTATGATCGTAAAAGACAATTTAAAAAAGCAATTGGTTATTTTCATAAAACGATTGAAAACTGTAGAATAAGACAAGATGGTAGCATTGACTTTTATCAACGGAAGCTAGAAGAATGTATAAAGCGTAGTCAAAATTTGAAACCCAAGAAATCTAGTCAATCATCTAATAAACCTAAAGGCTTTGGCTAAATCATCAAAACGTCATCTTATCCCCCTAATCGCCCAAAATGCCCAATTAACTCTCATTTTCGGAGAAAGTGACCCTAGTGACACCCTTTTATCCCTCTGTCAACAACTTAACCCGACTATTCCCATCGCATGGATTACCGAAAACCCCATTGCTAACCTACAAACCTTCTCCCCCAACCAACCCAACCTAATCGAAGTGATCTTAAACTGGAAAAATCGGTAAACACCTCTGAATTATCCCAAGAACTGGGGATTCCCTTGGTTAAAGATTGTGAAAAACTGTTAGGGCAAATTCAGGCTACGTTAGAGAATAATTAAGGTAAATTATCATCTCAAAAATTAATATTTAACTGAACAAAGCTATGATAAAACTAACTTTAAACGAAGCCCAAAGTCAACTACCTGACCTCCTTAAAGCTGCCTCAAAAGGTGAACAAGTTATTATCCAGAATCATGAGGGTCAAGACTTTCAACTCATTTCTCTTCCTACTACTGTTAAACATCCCCAATATGGAAGCGCAAAAGGCATCGTTAAAATGCTTGACAATTTTGATGATCCCATCGAAGAATTTGAGGAATATATGCCATGAAAATTTTAATGGATACCCACGCCTTTTTATGGTTTATCGAAGGTGATAATAATCTTAGTGATGCTGCTCGTTCTCTGATCGAAAATAATCAATATCAAATTAGAAGGGGATTAGAAACCCAAGCAAAATGAGGAACAATTAATTATGAACATCAAAGATTATCCCTTTGCTCAAGACTTGATTACAGATAATCAAGGTCAGATACAGCAAGTTATTATTAACTTTGAAGACTATCAACAAATAATAGAAACCTATGAAGATACTGGACTCTATCGCGCCATGATAGACGTTAAAGATGAAACTCCCTTAACTTTGGAGGAAGCTTTAATTGAATTAGAAAAAGAATGAAAATCAACTATCTTCCTACTTTTATCAAGGATCTTAAGGATTTAAAAAGTACCTCCCCTTACTCAGTCATAAAAAACCTTGTCTTTACTGATATTTTAGCAGTTAAGCAGCTAAGCGAAATTAACAACCTTAAAAAATTAAAAGGAGAATATAATGCCTATCGTATCCGAATTGGTGACTATAGAATTGGTTTTTTTGTTGAAGAAGATACAATTACATTTGCTCGTGTTCTTCATCGTCGAGAATTCTATCGTTATTTCCCGTAAAATTTCGGTAGATAAAGAATCATTGAAAAGCCTTTGTCGAAATAGCCCACAAAATGAATCACTGCGATCGCGCTTTCAACTACTGCCAACAATCGCTTGAATTATGCCAAGAATTGGGGATTCCGTTGGTTAAAAATTGTGAGGAATTGTTAGGGCAAATTCAGGCTACATTAGAAGAAGATTAGAAACCCTTGATCACCTATACCAACCATGAAAATTAAAGCAATTCTCAAAATTTAACTTTTTATCCAAATAGGAGAAATTTCATGAGTACCACCATCAATCTTAAAATTACGTTTGAATCTCTAACTGAAGCGATTAAATCCCTTGACTTAACGCAAAAACAACAATTATTAGAAATACTAGAACAACAAATTTTTCAAGCAGAAGAAACTTCCTATCAAGACGACGAGGAAACCTTAGCAGAACTTCAACAAGTTCGGGATGAATATCAATCAGGCGACTATGTGACCCTTGAACAATACTTGAGCAAGGATTAAATCACAATGGATTATAGTATTAAAATCTCTAAATCTGTACAAAAACAGATTGATGACTTACCTAATCCCATCAAAAGTCGTATTCTTGAAAAAATCAAAGATTTATCAATAGAACCGCGTCCCTCTGGTGTAGTTAAATTAAAAAATTCTGATTATGAATACCGTTTGCCTGTTGGTGACTATCGAGTTCGCTATGAAATTGATGACCCAAAACAGGCAATACTCATCTTGCAATGTAAACATCGAAGAGATGTCTATCGCTAATAATTTAGAAACATTGCGCTACTTCAAATCCAAATTGGTGTTTCTCGCCGAAATCGCCCACAAAACTAATCGCCCTGAACTTGCCCTCAGCTACTGCCAACAAGCGCTTGAATTATGCCAAGAATTGGGGATTACCTTGGTTAAAGATTGTGAGGAACTGTTAGGGCAAATTCAGGGAAACTTAGGAGATTCAGACAATAACTTAAAGTAAACCTGAGAAAATTTCAGTTTTTATCTATAAAAAACAATGCCTGCCAAAGATATTTTCCATGACTGTGTAAAACACGCCCTAATCAAAGACGGCTGGACAATTACCCATGACCCCCTACGGATTCGTTTAGCAAGAGGTAAAAACCTGTTTGTTGATTTGGGAGCAGAAAGACTATT
>NZ_JADBTX010000085.1:0-32021 GCF_020245945.1 Microcystis sp. M015S2 | reverse complement strand
TTCTTCTTTAGTGCGTGAAACCACGGAAATCGAATCTCAGAACTACGGTTACAAATTCGGTCAAGAGGAAGAAACCTACAATATCGTTGCCGCTCACGGTTACTTCGGACGTTTAATCTTCCAATACGCTTCTTTCAATAATAGCCGTTCTCTGCACTTCTTCTTGGGTGCTTGGCCGGTAATCGGTATCTGGTTCACCGCAATGGGTGTTAGCACCATGGCGTTTAACCTCAACGGTTTCAACTTCAACCAGTCGATTCTCGATTCTCAAGGTCGTGTAATTGGTACTTGGGCCGATGTGTTAAACCGCGCTGGTATCGGTATGGAAGTAATGCACGAGCGTAATGCACATAACTTCCCCTTAGACTTAGCTAGTGGCGAACAGGCTCCTGTGGCTCTGACCGCTCCTGCTATCAATGGTTAATTCCTAGTCTGAACGAAAAGGCACTCCCGCGAGGGGGTGCTTTTTTGTTGCTTTCCGAGTTATGAAGATGGAAGAAACTCTTAATGCCAAAAATATTGGTTCTTCGTTACTTGGTATGGTTCGATGTGGGAGCATAAATCGACTTAATCCTTATCTGGCAAGGGATTTAATTGATTAGTTCGCTCCAGATCGCAAACAATTGACAAAAATTGCGGCAATGTCTGTCTCTATAAAGGTTTCATTCCTTATAACCCCGTCCATTGCATAAGACAAACCGAAGAACCAGAAAATTTAAGTTATCTATTAAGCTACTGATAAAGGATTATCGGATATTCTGGTTTCTGTGTGGAAACGAAGTCTATACCGAGAGTTTTTTCGGCAAAATAGTCCTAAATCTTGCCCAATAAGCACTGGGAGCATCTCACCTTTGTAACCCCCAAATCAGGTTTTTATGTCAAGCTATTTTGAAAGCCTTGCTAGAAAACAGTTTTAGGGGTAAGTATAATTACTCACTTGCATAAATGAGATGCTCCCATAAGCACATAAGCACTAAGCACATAAGCACTAAGCACATAAGCACTAAGCACTTAACAATTCCATAAGTAAAAATTATCACACAAAGTCGAGAAGAACCAAAAATTTTGATGCTAAGATTTAACATATAATCTTTAGTTCGTTAGACAGATGACAACCTTAACTGGAATAGTCGAATCAGCATCTGCGGGAGAAACTGGATTTGACACCGATGATATGCTAAACTTGGCTAATGCGAGATTATTTTATCAAAGCGGTTATCGTTTCTGCTTACGCTATCTTTCCCTTTCCCAAGAAAATCCCCAAGATTTAAACAAAAAGGAAGCCGATGCCATTCTAAATGCTGGGTTAGCTTTGATGCTCGTCCAGCACGTGCTTTCTCCGGGTTGGAGACCAAGTACCACACTGGGGGAAAACCATGGTAAAGCATCCGTCGAAAACGCCAGAACAGTCGGGTTTCCCGCTAAAGTCAATGTCTGGTTAGACTTAGAGGGAATTGATCTACACGCAACTTTCCAAGACGTAGTAAATTACTGCAACAATTGGTTCGATCAAGTAAACGAAGCTGGCTATCTACCTGGTTTGTATGTAGGGGCTAATTCTATTTTAAACAGTTCAGAATTATACAAGGATATCAAATTTCAACACTATTGGCATTCCTTGAGTACTGTTCCCGATGTTGCTGTTAGAGGATATCAAATGACTCAACAAGGGGTGCGTCAAAAAGTTCATGGTATTAGTATTGATAAAAATACTACTCATAATGATAATTTGAATGGGAGTGTACAGTGGTTCATTCGTAAAATAGATTCTCAGTCGTGAATTACCTCACAGAAATGATCGGATGCAGTATTTTAATCAATTAACTAACTAAGGCGATAATTGTTGTGATTTCTGTTAATGGTTTGCGCGGTTCTCGTATTTTTAGCGGTGCATTAGTCTTTGTTAATCCTGATAGTAGGACACCGCAAGTCATTCCTTTTCAATATAATCCTAATCGCTTGCAACGATCCTTAGAACCCCAAATGGCAGGAGGTGATGAAAATAACCGTTCTCTTGCCATCCGCTATACAGGCGCACCCGTTGAAATAATCAACATAGATATCCAGTTAGATGCTTCCGATAAACTGTGCCACGATGATCCGATTACAGTTCAATTAGGCATTTATCCTTATTTAGCCGCCTTAGAACTTTTAGCTTTTCCTTCCCTTAATCAAGTCCAAAAGAATCAATCTTTACTAGCAAATGGCACGCTAGAAGTAGCATCTTTGACCTCTCCTGATATTTACTTGGTTTGGGGCCTTCAGAGGGTGCTTCCTGTGAGAATCAATAGCTATACAATTGTGGAAGAATTGTTTGATGCTCGCCTTAATCCTCTTCGAGCGACGGTTTCCTTGAGTATGCGAGTGTTAAACTACTCAGATTTGAGTTCTTCTAACCCTCAATACCATCAATTTAGTGCCTATCAAAATATCTTACAATCTATGTCTCGTAGTGCCATTAATACTTCCAGTCAGATGTTGGAAGTGAATATCAATCAACTTAGATAAACCATTGAAATTGAGGAGGATTTTAAGTCTAAATGTTTGATCATACCAGTCGCTATTATGCTATTGCCAATGCTCTATATACGAGTTCTACTGGGCAGGAAATTATTTATAAACGCCGTCGTTTTCTTCCTCAAGGTCAAGATTTACCCTTTCTCACGAATGTTAAGGTTAATGATGGTGATCGGTTAGATATTATTGCGTCTAAAACATTAGGTAATCCTCTGTTATTTTGGCGGATTGCGGATGCAAATAATGGGATGAATCCTATAGATTTGACTGAACGGCCAGGTCGCATTTTAAAAGTTGCGATTCCCCAAATACCTGGAGAATAATCATGACGGGAACAGGTATTACGCTAAGATTAGCATTAGGAAAAAATCGTCCCAGTCCTGCGCCTCAATTTATTGCTGAATCCCTGCAAAGTGTCGAGATTACTCAAAGCGATCAAAGTTCGTCGAAGTTTCAATTATTGTTTCATGCTGATCGAACCAAAGGACTAAGTACCGATTATGAGTTATTGAGAAGTCCCCTCCTCACCCCTAAAAATCGAGTAATTCTGATTATCACACTTAACGGAATACCGAGTATTTTAATAGATGGATTTATTACTCAACAAGAATTAATTCACTCTCAAGAATTTGGGGCAGCTATGTTATCGGTGACAGGGGAAGATGTTAGTATTGTCATGGATATGTATGAATACTCAACCGAATATCCAAATTTAGGGCATACTACAATTGTTGAATTAATTCTCGCTAAATATATACCTTGGCTTGGTTTAATTATCGCCGATGTATTTTCTGCTACGTTGCCCACTTATCAATCGTTACAAGTTGACTGGGTTCCCCAACAAAATGCCACTGATCGCGCTTATCTTCAGCAACTAGCCGCCAGACATGGTTATCTTTTTTATATGAGACCGGGACAAACTTTCTTGAGCAATATTGCTTATTGGGGTCCCCCTTTACGCACAGGAAACCCACAACCCGCTTTGACTGTGGACATGGGACCGGCGACCAACGTAGAATCGATTAACTTTTGCTATGATGCCCTATCACCTACCCTAGTCTATGGTTTTGCCCAATCCGATCCCCTTCAACCCGAATTATCAGAAGACATCCCCATTGTTACTACCAATAGTACCCGAAAGCCCCTATCTCAGTCTGAACAGCAACCGTTAGAACTGTCTCTGCCCTTTGTACGAACCCAACAGTTTACGGATCCCCGTCTCGGTTCCCTAGATGCTTTAGCAAAAGCCCAAGCGATTACCGATTTATCGATAGATAAAGTCGTGGTTGCTCAAGGACAATTGAATACTCTCCGTTACGGGCATATTTTGCAAGCACCGGGTATTGTGGGGGTTCGAGGTGTCGGTTATAGCTATGATGGTCAATATTATGTCCAAAGTGTTAGCCACAAGATCGCACGAGGGAATTACCAACAACAATTTACCCTGACCCGTTCTGGTTTAGGAAGTCTGACGAATTTTGTTCAACCCTAATCTTAATCTAATTCTGTTTAATTACGATGAATGGCAATTTTTCACCTTGTTCCAACCCGACGAATAATGCAGATACTGGGTTCTCTGATGGCGGACAGCGTTTTTATGGTAAGTATCGAGGGATCGTGCGGAATAATGAAGATCCATTAGGATTAGGACGAATTCAAGCAGAAGTAGCGGCGGTTTATGGTTCTATCTTAAATTGGGCTTTACCTTGTATTCCTTATGCAGGTCCGGGCGTTGGGTTTTATGCGATTCCCCCGGTTGGGGCTAATGTTTGGCTGGAATTTGAAGGGGGCGATCCTAATTATCCCATTTGGGTGGGCTGTTTTTGGGATGAAGGTCAAGTACCAAGTGGTCCCGAAGAATTGCCTAATCCTGCAACTAAAATATTTAAAACCGAGTTGATCAAGATGGTACTCAATGATCTACCGGAAGTGGGAGGCTTTACTTTAGAATGTTCCCCTGAAGCTGTGGCGACTCCCTTAAAAATGGTTTTTAATTCGACGGGAATTGAAATTAATGCTGCTCCTGCCATCATTAAATTAGTTACTGAAGAAGGAATTACTCTCGAATTTCCTCCCGGTACGATTTCCATGACAGAAGCGGCCATTACCTCAGAAATTCCCGAATCAACTGTGATCTTAAATGAAGAAGCGGTTTTAATTAATGCGGGTGATGTGACAGTAACAGCGACGGCAGCGGCCGAAATAACCGCCAGTACAGATATAGCAATAGAAGCAGGGGGAGCGGTAGAAGTCACGGGGGGGGCTGATATAGCAATAGAAGCAGGGGGAGCGGTAGAAGTCACGGGGGGGGCTGATATCGCCATTACAGCACTCGGTGCGACTGAAATTACTTCGGTTGATATTGCTATCACAGGTTTAATTGCTATCACAGGTTTAGTCGAGGTGACAGGAGATTTATTGGTTGATGGTCAGCAAGTCCTCTTTATTTAACGTAAATCTCCTTAGAATACAGCATAACTTACGAAAATCAAAACTTGATACTAAATCTAGTTATTAAAGACTGATTATTTATTCTCCCTTTTGCATGAGTGCCTGTCCTGATATGTAGCCTATACTCAACGGATTTAGTATGATATGTTATTTAGAGTTTTGTTATGTTGCACAGCCCACCCTAAATAGGGGTTGCGGCAAAAAGTTTTTCGTGGGGGCAGGGGGGTGTAGGGTTTTACCGATTTTCTATTACCTAATTTTCAGGAAAAAAGTCCTGGAATTTTCCCCCGATCACTCCCATATCTGGTACTTTTTGATTGACAAAAAGTCTAAAAGTCTTAACCAACAAGGATTTTACCATTATTCAGCAAGCCCTAAATATAAGGATGTTGCGTAAGTCTTAACCTGAAACTGGATTAAACCAAATGAAATTATAGTCATTTCAATTAAGATTGAGAATATCAATCCCAGAGTTCATAAGGGTTTTGTCGGTCTACACTGTATCAGACTTATCTGAAATGACTATAAACATCAACAAAAAAGGCTCTTCGTTACTTGTTATGGTTCGATAGGGGGGCATAAATCGACTAAATCCTTATCTGGCAAGAGACTTAATTGATTAGTTCGCTCTAGAGCAAAAATAATTGACAAAAATCGCTAAATGCCTTTCTCTATATGGGTTCCATCTCTTATAACCTCCTTTCATTGCATAACACAAACCGAAGAGCCACAAAAAATATGGAAATTGCCTTCCCTTTTAACCTGAATAATCAAGGTTTAGTCGCCACTACCGACTATAATCAGCATATCTATCAAATGATCGAACAAATTCTCTTTACCATGCCGGGAGAAAGGGTTAATTTACCTTCCTTTGGTTGTGGGTTGCAACGATTAGTTTTTACCACTAATATGGAAATCGTAGCCGTTACTCAAGCGATGGTACAAGCTGCCCTTAGTCAGTGGCTAGGAGATGTCATTCAGGTAGCAATGGTAGAGGTTAGAGCAGAAGATTCTAAGGTAACAATTTGGATTGAATATGCTATTCTGATTAGTCAAGAACGGTATCGAGTTAAATTTGAATGTTGAGGGGAAATCGTCAATGGAAATGACCGATCAATTTAGTTCTTATGTCCAGTTACAACGTCGATTAAATGTTAGTAAACACCCTAACTTAATCGGACTGGATTTTCTTGAAATAGAACAACAAGAACAACAATGGTATTTAAGAGCTTATTTTGTTTCACCTTCTCCTGATCAACCTAATAAGCAACATATTCCCCATAATTTGACTCCCGCCAATTTTCAAATTAAAACACTACAAAAAAAAACAGCACCTTTAAAAGTTGAGTCAGTGAGTTACATTAAAAATTATGTACAATTAGAACTAAATTTAACCACGAAAAATGAGGATTGGCTCGGTTTTTACCTTCTCATATTAATCGATATCAAGTCTTTAGACTCCGTGTTATCTCAATTACCTTTTAGTTTATGGCCAGATAACATAATTCCGATTCATCCTCAGTCTCCTACTGATTTACCACCACCTTTACAATTACCTATTGAAATTAATTATTTAGCTAAAGATTATCAAAGCTTTCGGCAATTAATGCTTGATTATTTAACGTTATTACTCCCCCAATGGCAAGAACATCACGAAGCTGATTTAGGGATTGTTTTAGTTGATTTACTCGCTTATGTAGCTGATTATCTCAGTTATTATCAAGATGCTGTGGCTACAGAAAGCTATTTAGGAACGGCGCGACGGAGGCTTTCTTTAACTCGTCATGCTAGATTACTAGATTATCGGGTATCAGAAGGATGTAATGCTAGGGTTTGGGTACAAGTACAAGTAACGGGAAATACTGTTTTACCGATTGGAACACCCCTATTGACACACAATCAACCCGCCCCTAAACGAATTTTAGTTAATGAATATAAGCAACGTATTCAACTGGCTAATAATTCAGAGCAAGTGTTTGAAACGATGGAGACAATCTCTCTTTATGTTCAACATAATGAAATGTATTTTTATACTGGTGAAAGTCCTCAATTTTTCCTAAAAAAAGGAACAACTAAGGCGACTTTAAAAGGACATTTTCCTAACTTGCAACAGGGAGATATTTTGATTTTTGAGGAAGTTATTAATCCCCAAACTGGTTTAGCAGAAAATGCTAACTATCAACATCGTCAGGAGGTGAGATTAAGTCAAAAACCTCAACTAAGTCATGATAAAATTTACTCTCAAGAAATAACTGAAATTGAATGGCTGCTAGAAGATAGATTATCTTTTGATTTGGTTGTGTCTAGCTTAACAAATGAGGGACATTATCAGCAAGATTGTACGGTGGTTAGAGGCAATATTGTTCTAGCAGATCATGGCTGTACTATTAATAATAATAAGCTCCTAGATACTGTTCCAGAACAGGGAAAATATCGTCCTCATTTCTGTCCAAATGGAGTGCTGACGTTTCGAGTTCCTTTTCAGTCCAAGATCGCCAAGAAACAATCAGCTAAAAAAACTTTAGAACAAAAACCTCATCAAGCAACCCCCGCTATTCTCTTGCAAGAATTAGGAGGACTTTACTCATTTTTTCCTCCTCAAATAATTGGCAATAGTAATATTTGGATCGCCAAAAAAGATTTACTTGCTAGTAATCCATTTAGCCAAGATTTTGTTGTGGAAATGGAAGAATATGGTTTAGTTTATCTACGGTTTGGCGACGGTAAATTTGGCAAAAGACCCTCAATCGGACATCAATTTCAGCCTATTTATCGGTTAGGAAATGGCATTGAAGGAAATGTGGATAAAGAAACTATTACAACTATTGTAAGTGATGATTTTAACATTATAGGTATTCGTAATCCGATGCCTGCCCAAGGGGGGGAAGAACCTGAATCTCTTGAAGAAATTCGTCTGAATGCACCAGTAGTTTTTTATACTCAAAAACGTTGTGTCACGGAAGCAGACTATGCAGCGAGAACCGAAACCTATCCTGATGTTGTGCAAGCGATCGCTATTCGTCAATGGACAGGTAGTTGGAATACTCTCTTTATCTATGTTCTTCGTCATGAAGGGCGATCTGTAGATCCAGCATTTGCAGCAGAAATTAAGGATTATTTGACTCCTTGGGCAATAATTAGTACAGATTTAGTGGTAAAGAGCGCACAATTTGTGCCAGTCGCCATTACCCTCAAGGTGTATATTAAGCCTCATACTGTGCCGAATCAGGTATTAGGTATCTTGAATTTGGCTTTTAGTTCGGTTATTTTTCCCGATGGAGAAAAAGGATTTTTCTACCCAGATCGCTTTAAATTGGGTCAACCCCTTTATTTAAGCCAGATTATCGCTCGTGCTTCACAAGTTCAGAACGTGGTTCGGGTTGAAGCGACTCAATTTCAGCGTTTAGATCGACTTTCGGGTAATGAATTAGACACAGGGGTGATTGAGGTATCCCCGTTTGAAGTAATTCAAGTGTTAAATCTTGTCAAAGAACTCAAAAAAGGCAGAATTAAGTTTATCATTGAGGGAGGTTTTGATAGTTAGTTGTATAAAAACTATGTACTCACTCAATCGCTCCTTGTTTACACGACGGCAAGCTGGCTCCTCTTCAGCGAATTCGCTATCTCGCCCCTGGTCATCAAGATCTTTTTTATCTAAAGTAGGTGTATTTCCTAAACCAGATACATCATCTCGCCCCTTGTCATCAAGATCTTTTTTATCTAAACCAGATACATCTTATGGGAAAGGCCCATGGAAAACGCCAATAGAAAAAACACCAGTTGAATATAAGCCACTTGATTGGAAAGAGGGAGGAAACTACTCTCCTACAGAAAACATAATTACTTTAAATGAAAAGCCTAGTCCAGCAGCACAAGAATCAACCCTAGAGCACGAGCAAGCCCATGTCGCTCATTTCAGTTATCTTCCTCCAGAAGATCCTGAAAATTTATTGTTAAGTGAGTTAGTCGCTAAGAGAAGAGAGGCTATAAAGACGGGCAATCAAATCAACTTAGGACAGTTGCCAAAAGATGCGGAAAGTGCGAAAACACCAGAAGATCAAGACAAAATAAAAGAACATAACATATTTAAAGAAAATCCTTCAAAATATAGCAAATTAGTTCTTCAAAAATATGCAAAACATTACCAGAAAAGATTTTTTGACACGAACCTTTCAAAACTTGCAGATAAGATACATACAGATCTATCTCAATCGGATAATCAAGACTAGGCTACAATTGCAATCGATAGTCTTAATGAAGTAGAGATTATTAGCAGGGTAATCGCACGTCGTTTTGTATAAAATGTAACAGACAGAGGTGACTGAATGTCATGCCTAGCAGGGCGAACTGAGAGGAGTTAATCTGAGAGGAAGCAAAAAGTCACATGGTGTAACAGTTGAGCATGGCATCCGGTTTTGGTCTCCTAGTTTTAAACCCCAAGCAAGAGCGAGAGGCAAAGCTCTGAAGAAACAGTGTCTTGAAACATTTTCAGCATCTAGAAGACCCGAGAGCGGACAGGGGGCGCAATCATAGCCTAGTATCGATAATTACCATAGCTATCTTGGCGGTATTAGCTGGTGCCGATGGGTTTGCCGCCATAGAAGCCCACGGTCAAGCCAAGCAATCTTGGTTGGAAACATTTTTAGACCTACCGAAGGGGATACCTTCCCACGATACCTTTGGCAGAGTGCTAGGGATGCTAGAACCCAAGCAATTACAGTCAGGATTCCTCGCTTGGATAGAGGAAATCACCGAGAAATTGAACATAGAACTAATCCCTATAGATGGGAAAACGGCCAAGAATTCTTATGACCGAGAGGAAAAGTTGAAAGCTTTGCACACCGTCAGTGCTTGGAGTAGCGAACATGGGTTAGTCTTAGCCCAAGAAAAAGTGGACAGTAAATCCAATGAAATTACCGCCGTGCCGCGGATGCTGCAATTGCTCAATCTCAAGGGAGCGATAGTCACCTTGGATGCCATGGGAACCCAGACTGAAATTGCCCAACAAATCAAGTCCGGGTCCGGAGATTACGTCTTAGCCCTCAAAGGCAATCAGGGCAAGCTCTTTCAACAAGTAGAAGGCTGGTTTGACCAAGCTATAGCCGGGGATTGGCAAGGGATTGAATACAGCTACCACGAAAAGGTGGAGTCGGGGCATCACCGGCTCGAAACCCGTCAAATTTGGGTAGTGCCAGTGTCTCAATTACCGCCCCTGCATCGGCAGAGTCTGTGGCCTGGCCTAACCACCCTAGTCATGGTTGGCAGTGTCCGCCAATTATGGAATAAAACTACTACAGAAATTCGCTTCTTCATCAGTAGTTTAGCAGCGGATGCCCAAAAACAGGCCGAGGTGATTCGCGGACATTGGAGTATCGAAAATAGTCTCCATTGGGTACTCGATGTTACCTTTAATGAAGATGCTAGTTGGATTCGTCTAGGCTATGGAGCGGAAAACCTAGGTCTGTTGCGCCGTTTAAGTGTGAATCTGTTAAAGCGAGAACCCTCAAAAATGAGCCTAAAGATGAAACGGTATACGGCAAGCATGAACAATGATTTCATGGTGAAAATCTTAGCCGCCAGTGCCTTTGACAGAGAGGGGAGGTAGATGTTAATCTTGTAGTTGATCAGGAGTTTTGGGAATTTAAGGAACTGAGTAGATAAGCTCAGTTCGGGGTTTGTTAGGCCATAATGACTGGCAAAACCAGAGATTCGGTCGCCTTGTGCAGGTCAAAGCCTGAGTTGCCCATCGAATTTTAGACCTAACTCCTCGGAATTTGAGAACTCTATCAACATGCGATTACCCTGAGATTATTAGTATCTTCTCTACTTTGTGTGATGATTTTTGTTTATGGAATCGTGAACTGCTTACTAGGCAACACTTTTAGGACTATTTTGACGTTCGGCGAAGCTCAGTCGAGCCGAGGAAGAAACTATATAGACCTCGTTTCCACACAAAAACCAGAAAACCAGAAAACCAGAAGAGCCGATTATTACTAACTCCTAACAATTGTGATGGGCGAAAATTCTGAACTGTTACACTTAGCCAAAGCAAATCTTATCGCCCAAGGCGATACAACAGAATCATGGTATCACTTAAACTGTTATAATCCCCCTGGTCTAACGCAACTCAGCTATCGAGCAGGAACTTACAGCACCTTTTTGATAGGGATGTTAGCGCAAGCTCCCAAAGAAATCATTACCAACGATCAACTTTTTGTCACGCAACCTCTCGCTAATCTCAATACATCTAGATTAGTTTCTAATGATATCGCCCTTGCTTTCTTGAAAATTTGGGCAGTTTTAGGGGACATTCTCACCTTTTATAACGAACGCATTATCAATGAAGGCTATTTAAGCACCAGCATCGAAAGTTTCTCCGTAGAACAATTAGTCCGCAGTTTAGGTTATCAACCAGATCCCGGCTTGGGTGCTACCACTTACCTTGCTTTTACCCTCAGAGTTGCTCAAGGTATCCCCAGTGAAATTATCATTCCCGCCGGTCCCCAAACCCGCGTTCAAAGTCTGCCTAAACTCAATCAAAAACCCGTTATTTTTGAAACCAGCGAAAGCATTGTTGCCCGTGCCGCTTGGAATGCCATTAAAATCTATCAGCCGACTGTTTCTCCTCAAATAAACCTCAATTATGGGGCAACAGGTATCCGCGTTGCCGGGACAACTACAGGGTTAAAACCCAATAGTCCTCTTCTATTATTGAGAGAAAATTCTAACCAGCGATCGCCGCAAACAGTCGCGGAATTTCGTCTGTTACACGAGGTAGAAGTCAACAAAAGCCAAGGTTACACCCTAGCACTATGGCAAACCCCTTTAACTCAAGGAAAAACCTTATCCTTGACATCAGACAGCTTACCCCAAGCACTTACTTTTAAACAACAAGCCAAACTTTTTGGCCACAACGCTCCCTTCTGGAATCGTCTTCCTGAGCGTACTAAAGTGCAATATAGCACTCGTTTAGGGGGAATTTTTCTGAGCGATAATCAGGGTCAATCTTGGGTAAGTAATAATACCAATTTACCCGATCTCAAATGGCAAAGCTTAGTAATTACTACCGACGAAACAGTATTTTTAGGCACAAATAAGGGACTTTATCGAAAAAAAAATCAAGGCGATCATTGGGAAAAAATAACGGGGGGATTGTCCCAACAACCGGTCTTTTCCCTATTGCTAACCTCTGACGAACAATTATTCGTAGGTACTGTCAATGGGGGGGTATTTCGTTCCGTTGATGGAGGAGAAAGTTGGGATCGTCTTCAAGGATCATTAAGGATAGTAGAAACAGAATCCAACCGTAAATTAGTTAATGCTACTCTACCTGGAACAATTGTTCGTTCAATAGTTTGGAATAACCATGATTTATCAAAACCAGCCAATGTTTTTGTTGGGACAGATAATGGCGTTTTTCAATTAACAATGGGGGGCGAACGTTGGCAACCAACCAATCGAGGCTTACCCCATTATAATGAACAAACTGGACAAACTTCTCTGATTATTTATGCCCTAGTCATTAATCCTGTTAATGGCTATCTTTATGCGGGAACAAACTTAGGTATTTTTGGTTCTTCTGATCAAGGAAACTGTTGGCAATCGCTAAATAAGGGTTTACCAAATTATCAGAAACAAGTCGCTTCAATCTCGGCAAAATTACCAAGATTGAATAACTGTTCTCCCAGTACAGAAACGGCGATTACTATTAAATCTATTGTTCACTATCAAGAGCCTCACAGTCAAATTTGCTATCTTTTTGTAGTGACAGAAGCAGGGATTTTTCGGTCTCAAAATAATGGCAATAATTGGCAGTTAGTTAATAATGGTTTAGCATCTCCTAATGATAATATTGTAGTCAGTTCTTTAGGGACATTACAAAATCAAAACCAGATCATTTTGTTAGCAGGAACAAATCAAGGATTGTTTTCAAGTGACAATCATGGAAACCAATGGCGATTACTTGATCCTGTCCAAAATATCGAAGCTGTGGCAACTAATAATAAAAATAAAATTGCGATCGCTACTCCTTTAGGTGAATTTAAAGATCAAGACTGGCCTAACTTTTATTTGCCGGATAATTATATTGACTTAGATAAAGTTTATTCCTCAATAATTCCAGGAAGTTTTGTGATTCTGAGACAGCAAATACCGACTCCAATCGTAGGTATTTATCAGGTAAAAACCGTTCTCAATCTTGTAGCTTCTGACTTTACAATTAACACTTCAATTACCCGTCTTGAAATTGATAGTCATGAAACGCCAAAGCTCAGTCAGTTTAATTTACGCAATACCCAAGTTTTTCTACAAACAATATCTCTTAAATTATCTGCGTCTTCCTCATCACCTCCTACCCTAGTAAAAGGATTAGAAATTAACCTAAATGGTGAGAGTTTAGGATTAGCTAAAGGGCAAACTTTGAGTATTACGGGAAAAAGACCTAGAGGGATAATTATTGGCTCTTTAGGGGGAGTTTATCATAATAACGATAAAAAATGGAATCTGTTAGGCTTAGAGAATATTTCAGTTGAGTCTTTAAGTTTTAATCCCAATAATAATTTAATTGTAGCCACAGAAATAGGAATTTTTATCTACAAAGATGACCGATGGTCAAGACTTGGTAAAAATATTATAAAAGCTACTAAAATTCTGCTAAGTTCCTCTCAAGAATTAGTCTCTGCGACTGAAGATGGAGTCTATTATTATAAGCCATCAACGGATGAATGGAGTCTTTTAGGAAATTTAAAAGAGCCTGTCTTAAGTTTCATATTCAGTCCGCGAGGAGATTTGTATTGTGGTACAGAAAAAGGCGTTTTTTATTATCATGATTCCCAGTGGATTTCTCTCGGTTTTAGCGATCAAAAAATATCAGATTTACTTTGGACTCCTAGCTATCTCTATGTGGGAACTAATGAAGAGGGAGTCTATCGCTGTACTATTCCAGAATTAGAGGAAAAAGCTGTCATTCAAAGATTAAACGTTTGGAAAATTAAAAGCTTAGTAAGTGACTCTCAAGGACAGCTTTTTGCTGGAACTGATGGGGGAGGAATTTTTTATTCTTCTGATCAAGGTATAACTTGGAAAGAAAGAAATTTCGGACTCTTAGATCAACATATTCAGTGTTTACTAATTTCTCCTCAAGACATCCTCTATGCTGGAACAGAAAGGGGAGGACTTTTTTATTCTCTCAATCAAGGGGAAACATGGATATTTTGGCCTTTAGGTATTTCTAACAATATCAAAACCTTAACTTTAGATGGCGAAAATAATCTTTATGTTGGAACAGGAACAACTGCTTATTTACAATCTGCCGAAAGTTTAGAACCAACTCCGCTTAAGCAACAGCAATTATTTGCTATCTCTTCGGAATTTAAAGAACTATTAAATCAAGGTTTTATTACTGAGCAATTGAGCAAAATATTTCAAGATAATAACCAAGAATTAGATATTAGTACAACTATCAAGGTGGAACAAGTTGATCGCTGTTGGAGATTGTCAAATAATCACGGCAATACCTTCTTGATTCGGCAAAGTTTTAGACAACTAATCGTAGAATATACTCCTCAATTTGAAGTGCTAAAAGCTCCAGTTTCTCATCCACAATATGCAGATATGTATTACTGGTTTTTGCAATCTCCCGATAGTCCCGAAATTAAATTGATAGCTCAATCGGATCAAATAATTTGCGAATCTGCCGTTAATTCTTCTTCTTCAATTAGTGAAATCACAGTTGTTGCAGATGTAATTAACAAAAATAATAATCATACGGTCGTGAGTTTAACTAAGTCTTTAGAATTTGTGTATGATGGCAAAACAGTAACAGTCTGTGGGAATGTGGCCAGAGCTACCCAAGGGGAAACTATCCGTAATGAAATTTTAGGAAGTGGTAATTCAGCCCAAAAAAATCAAAAGTTTGCATTACAAAGACATCCTTTAATTTTTCTTCCTAACCCTAACGGGATAAAAAACCTGAGTACCTTAACAATAGCAGTAGAAAGACAATCAAATTTTAACTTCACTAATGTCAATAATTCTGAAATTATTTGGCATCAAGTTTCTAATTTATTTAACTCCACTACTGATAGTCATGATTATTTACTACAAGTTTGCGAGCAAGGAAAAGCTACCATAACATTTGGTGATGGTAAACAAGGATCTCGTCTCCCCACAGGACGGGAAAATATCTTGGCAACTTATCGTACAGGTATTGGTGAAGATGGGAACGTTGATAGGGGACAATTAAGCATTATGGCTAACCGCCAACCAGGAGTAGATAAAGTTATTAATCCGATTCCTGCATCTGGGGGTAGAAATCCCGAAAAAATGGCTAATATTCGGCAAATAGCACCTCTATTTGTGAGAACTTTAGGTCGGATAGTTTCCTTAAATGACTATGAAGATTTGGCGATTACTTTCCCCGGTATTGCTCAAGCTAAGGCACAAGTTTTGTGGAATGGATATCAACAATTAATTCATCTTACTATTGCTGCTAATGACGGTGTTCAGATTTCTAAAAACTCGCAGCTTTGTCAGGATTTATATCAAGAAATTAAAAAATTAAGTATTCATTCACAACCGATACAAATTGAGTCTTTTGTACCCTTATTGTTTCAGTTTCAAGTCAAGATAATCATAGCTGAAAATTCCGATATTTTAAGTATCAAATCTCAGATTAAAGAAGCTTTCAATTCTCAGTATTGTTTTCAGCAACAAACCTTCGGACAAACTATTACTTCAGATTCTATTATTGCCACCATCCAGAGTATTACTGGTGTCTTAGCTGTTGACTTAGAAGCACTTTATTTTCATGGCGATTACCCACAAATTTATCCTACCCTACAGGCAAAATTAGCTGAATGGAACATTGCATTACAAGAAATTGTTCCGGCTCAGTTGTTACTCTTGGTTTTCCAAGAAAGTTTTGTACAAATTACGAAAGTATAATGCTTCCGCAAGAATAAATCAAGACAGCCAATTTTTAATTTCATCACTGGTTAGGGTTTTTTCTAACTTACGATATTCACTTCTTGCCGCTTGTAGTAAATCAGTCATCGTAACAGCGCAACCTTTTTCTGAGGCTAAAAAAGCAGCTTTTAAAGCAATATTACGAATTTCACCCCCAGATACATTTAATTGCGCTAGTTTTTGTATGTCTAAATCTGCTTGGGGCATTTGTGGCGGAAACATTTTTTGCCAAATTTCCACTCTTTGAGCAAAGTCAGGAAAGGGAAATTGAACAATAAAGCGTAAACGTCGTTTAAAGGCACGATCTAAGGCTTCAGGAATGTTAGTAGTCAAAATAGCTAATCCTCGATAGGCTTCCATTTTCTGCAATAAATAGCTAACCTCAATATTAGCATAGCGATCATGGGAGTCTTTGGTTTCTGTTCGCTTACCAAAAAGAGCATCCGCTTCATCAAATAATAAGATAGCACCCCCAGCTTCAGCTGCGTCAAAAACTCGTCGTAAGTTCTTTTCAGTTTCGCCGATATACTTATTAATGACGGTACTTAAATCAATACGATAAAGGTCTAAGCATAATTCTTTAGCTAAAATTTCAGCAGCAAGGGTTTTTCCCGTTCCACTTGAGCCGGCAAATAAAGCACTAATTCCTAGTCCTCGCTCACCTTTTTGATTAAATCCCCAATCTTGGTAAACTTTGGCTCTTTGGCGTACTTCTAGGGCGATTTCTTCTAGAATTTGCTTCTGAGTTTCGGGTAATACTAAATCACCCCAACCTGCTTTAGGTTCAATTCTTTGGACTAAATCATCTAATTTTTGTCTTGCTTGTAGGCGACAAGTATCCCAAAGTATTTGGGTGACTTCTTTTACAGTAAATGTCTCGATTTTAGTTTGACTGAGTTTACCTAAAGTCTCTGTCCAAGTAGCATAAATGTTGGGATAGTTCATATTAAACTGAAAGACAATTTCATTAGC
Source organism: Microcystis sp. M015S2 (assembly GCF_020245945.1). NCBI lineage: Bacteria > Bacillati > Cyanobacteriota > Cyanophyceae > Chroococcales > Microcystaceae > Microcystis > Microcystis sp. M015S2. The sequence goes on along the minus strand of NZ_JADBTX010000085.1, from coordinate 15,116 downwards.
CAGTCCCGTTAAATCTAGATCAATTTCACTAAAAAGCATCTTCCAGAGTTCTTCTTGCTCGCTTTGATTGGGTTTTTCTACATCAAAAGTAATCATCGGTCGTTCGGTTAATAAACCCCGCTCTCGGCTCGATAGGATTAAGAAACTGGCACTATTTTCCAAAAAATAAGATAAGGCTTCAGTTTCGGAGGTATCGCTGTCTTCAGTCAGGCGATCGCATTCGATTAATAAACCTTTTCCCAGCAAAATTGCCTCTCGATCCCATAATCGCACGATCAAATCTAATCTTTCAGGGTTACTCGGAAGCGTTGATACTGAGAGTCGCGCCAAGCGTAAGTCTAATTTTTCGGCTGTCTTAGCTGCGATTGCTTGTTTAGCAGCCAGATTATCCCCAGATAATTGTAATAAAGGATATTGTTTTTGTTGTTCTCCTTCTATCCATATGGTGGCTAATTGTTGGGCTAAATGGCGATGAGAAGGAGCAAAACGCTCTTCTGTGGGAAGAGGTTTCATAATTTCTCCTAATCTACGGTCAATAAAAGATAATCCCATCAAATAGAGGAAAATATTTTCGTCAAGGGTGAGGGGACTGGTGAGTAAGGTGGGTCCGGGTTGTACTTCAATTAAATGCCAATAACGTAAAGAACCCGTCGAAGAAATTGCTTCCCAATTCGCTTCGGGTAAGACGGCTAAGGCGAGGGAAAAAGTAGGATAATTAAGATTGTCATTCTTTTGAGCATCAGCACATAATTGGGCAAAGGTGGGATCAAGTTCCATCGCTACACACAGTAGGAGCAGATCTATTTCAAAGGGTTCAAGATTAAAGGTTTGGTAGAGACGTTCCAATGCTGAAGCCGAAGGCATTTGTTCTTTGGCTTCGTTAAGTTGAGCAAATGTTGCTTCTAGTTGTTGCTCATCCCAGCGTTTATCCTCCAAAAAGGCAATATATCGGTTAATTTGCTGTCGGATAGAAGCGATCGCTGCCATCAGAAAGTTAAAATTGGCTTGTTGCCAGGAAATGCTCTCCCCGCCAGACATAAATTTATATTAGTTGTTAACGTTTTTATAGTAAGCTATAAATTATCAATAATCAAGGAAATACATAAAAATATGTAACTTATAGCATTTTTCCCATTCTACTTAATCTTAACAAGGAAGTATCCCTGAATATGCCTCACTCAAACTCAGAAAAGCACAAAAAACGGTTGAAGAAAATTCTTGATCGATACGGAAAGTCAACAGGCAAGATAGGATTTTATGACAAAAGAGCTACAACAGGTTACAGATATGCCATAGGAAAACGGCAACAAGGCCCCCATACTATGGCTCATATTACGAAAAGAGTAGCATTACAAGCAGCTATAAAGGCTGGCAGAGATCCATTACTTCTGATAGGGACGGCGGCATTCCCGAGACCAAGAGTGATGAACAAAAGAATGAGACGTAGTTTTGCAGAGAGAGGAACAAATTGGCAGCAAGAGACAAGAAAACAAAGAACAGCCTATCTTAAGGCCTATCTTAAAGCGTGGAAAGAGTCCTCCCCAAGCAACAAAAATCAAACAAAAAGACTTAATGCCTTAAGGCGTGGGATGGAACTTAATCCAGCAACAGTTTACAATATAGGAAAGGGGACAACTTCTTCTTCTCAAATAGCAGGAAAAGGAGAAAATAGACAAAAAGCATCGCAAGATCTTTGGAAGTTGGTCAATGCACCATCAGGAAAGATTCCAGAAATGGAAACAATAGACTTAAGTGGTGCAAATCCCCACGAAAAACATCGTTCAAAGAAGATGGTAGCGTCTATTGGCCAACTGTTAAAAGGGGAATATCTCGATTCAGATTCGAGTGACAGTGAATCTGATAGTGAAGTGGAACTAGTTGACGACTAACTTAGTTGTCAAAAACGACTCAACCATCGAGTGTTGACCCTAGAAACGCTGATTATGAAAGAGTGACACATTAAATTATTGACAATATGGCTGTAAACTTATGATGTATCAACTTTTCTCCTCATCATAATAGCTAAGAAATTAGCGTAGTTGGGAAAGTCCTCTAAGATGATATACTTTTACCAGTTTTAGACAAAATTAGCAATATGGAAGGAAATTTTTCTCGGTCAACATTTAAAGCGAGTAAGGGTTACAATCGCGTCTTTATGCAACAAGGACGCGTTCAGCTAGATGCGGACTGGAATGAGGCGATCGATAGTATTACCCATAATCAGCAGTCAGCCATTCGCTATCTCATCGGTGATTGTGCTGTCCCCTACGAAAATGGCGGTTTTCGGATATTTAAACGAGATTGTCTCAAATTTAATGGTAAATCTAACTATCTCAATCTAGGATCACGCTTTTCTTTAGCGAATAGCGATAGTTTTGTGATTGAAGCTTTGGTTTGTCCCCGTTGGGAGGGTAATGGCGGCACAATTTTAAGTAAATTTAATCTTAACCCAAGTAATGATTATCAGGGAGAATATCGTCTTTTTATTAAACCCAATGGGACGGTAGTTTTCCAGAGAATAGAATTATTACTAGATCAACAAAATGCTGAATTAGTGAGAGAAAATACCCTTGACTATTCAGATGCCATTTATCTCCGTTCCTTAGAAGCCATTAGAGGGATTGAATTAGGGCGATTTGTCCATATTGCCGTAGTTTCTATTGGTAATAATCTTTATTTATTTGTCGATAATCAGCTAGTGGCTACCTCTTACCAATTCAATGATTATCAAGAAGCTTCTGATCTTCCTTTTTTAATTGGCGCACAATGGTTAAATGAGCAACCTGATAACTTTTTTGATGGCTTAATTGCCGATATTTTAATATCAGAAATTTTAAACAGAGAAGCATTAGAACAAAATTCATTAAATTTCCAATTAAAGCATTTACAAAAACAGCCGCACTGGTCACTTTTCCAAAATAAAGAAATTATCTCGACCAACCTAAATAGTAATTTAGAGAAACGATATTCTCCTCCTATTTGGCTTATTCAGCCCCTTTTTATTGGTCATGGTGTTGCTTATACGGGAGGAATTTTATGTGAAAATCAAGCCGATATTTTGCTAACCGAACAACTAGAATTACCTCCTAGTGTTTTACCTCATCTAGAAAATTTATCGGGAAACTATTTAGTTTATTTAGATGTTTGGTCACGCTATATTTCCTCTATTTCTGACCCAACTATTCGAGAAATTGCCTTGGGTGGTGCTGATACCACAGGACGCTCTAAAATTATTTGTCAAGTTAAATTACTTGCTCTAGAAAATGACAATAATCAACGACAATGGATCGAGAAATTTCAACAGTTATTAAGAGTAAATCGCCAACGTGGTCAGTTAAAAGCTCGCCAGGATTATCAGATTCCCATTAAAGGAAATTATCTGTATCGAATTGAAATTCATAATTCGGGTTTTGTCTCTGGATGTCCCCTATTCTCTGCTGAATTTTTACCCATCTTAAAAGGACAACTGAACGAAGCAAATTGCTTTAAAATAATCGAAGGAAATTTGAAATTTTGGGAAAACCAAGAATGGGTTGAAATTATCTTTAAAGTTGCTTCATCAAAAAAAGAAAAAATCGTAAAGATTGAGAGAATTAACCATGAAAATAATCAAATTTTACTCACTGATGACTTGGAGTATCCCTTAGAAAAAATCTTTTATTTACGACCAATTGCTACCCTAAAATGGTCAAGAGAAAATGGATCAATTACTTATCCGATTAAAAAAATAGAAACCAGCGAAGAACAAGAAACCAGCATTATTACGATTATTAATAGTCCCCCTGGTACACCTGCTTTAGACAATGGAGACTGGATCGAAATTGTTGATGATGACTATGTTTTAGCCAATCAAATCAAGCATTTATGCCAGATTAAACACATAGATGGGGACATAAGTTCTCCGACAACTCGTCTGACGGTTAACCCTGCTCCCCCAGCCAAATTTGGACGCAATCGCACTAAATATCCTTTTGTCAGACGATGGGATCAAAAACAAATGAGATGGAATAAAGAAGGAAACGTTCAATTATCCCCTCTAAAAAGCGGTGTTATTCCCCTTCGCCAAGGATGGTTAGAAATTGAAGATGGAATAGAAATTCAATTTGAAGAAGACGCTATTTATCAACAACGAGATTATTGGTGGATACCCGCACGCACAATCAACAATAGTATTGAGTGGCCAGTAGATGAACAGTCAAACCCTAAATTTCACCCCGCCCAAGGCATTGAACATCATTATATGCCCTTAGCCCTCCTACAATTTAACCAAGCATATTCCTTAGAAATTCTCAAAGATCTGCGTAATATTGTTCCTAATCTCGGAGATTGGTTAAGCAAAAGTGGGGGGACAATCACAGGAGATTTAACCGTTGAAGGAATGTTAGCGGTAGAGAGTGATACCTTTCTTCGTCGTAATGTCACTGTTGGCCGACTTTATGGAGAATTAGCTCCCAATTTGGTTGATACCCCTCAAGTGGTCGATTACGCTATTACCCCCGATAAACTCGCTCCAAATATCGGTTTTGTTCCTCCGCAATATTCCATTCTCGGTTCTAGTCCCATTGCTCCCCCAGAATATACTTATACAGGTTTTTCCATCACTGTCCCTGTATTAAGACCCCAAAATTGGCAAGAGATTACACCCCCGATGCCCAAAGTAGGACGAGTCTATACGACAGTAATCGAAGAAAAGATTTATTGTTTGTGGGAAACAGGGGAACTGTGGACTTACCAACCCAATAATCCTCTAGAACTTTGGCAAGAAAAAAGGCCTATGCCTGATCCCAAACGAAAAGCCTTTGCTGTGGGGGTTATAAATAATAAACTGCACGTGATTGGTGGATATGTGGTTGAAGGGAGGAAAGCCGGTGAAAAGACAGGACTTCACTATGAATATGACCCCGAATCCGATCAATGGAATCTCAATCGTCCCCCGATGCCTACGCCGAGAAGTCATTTAGGGATTGGTGTCGTGGGACAGAAGCTTTATGCAATTGGAGGACAGACATCCGGTTTCTGGGGATTATTTCCCAATCTGGTCACTGGTGTTAATGAAGTCTATGATTTAGTAACTAATCAATGGTTAAAATGCCCTTCTCTGCCTAGAGCCAGATCTGCTTTTGGGATTGGAGAATATCAGGGGGCTATCTATATGTTTGGAGGACAGAAAAAAAAGTTTTGTGGACTGTGGGGAGATAAAAAAGTTCCTTGGTGTGATATTTATGTTCCCTTAAAAGAGCGATGGTTCCGACAAAAACCTTTACCCATGTCCCTGAGCCACATGGGAGTCAGTGCGATCGCAGGTCAATTTTATATAATTGGTGGAACAAATTCTTGGAGTGAACAGGATAGCACCTTTGTCTATAATGCTCAGACCCAGATTTGGCGACAAGCAGCCCCCCTCCAGGAAGGGAGAAAATCTTTGGGAACTGCCTTCCTTGATGGTTCAATCTATATTTTTGGGGGTGTTACTACCCAAGGCAAAACCGCCAATATTGAAAAAATACACATTAACTCCATTTTCTACATCTATCAAAAACTTTCTTAATCTTTCTTAATCTTTATTCAAGGAAATCAAATAAAAAGTAAGACAAGTTTATATAAAAAAGATAGCTTTTGGGGTTATATTTCTAGTTATCTTTCAGTTTTGTTAGCGCAAACTGACCGCTATGAGTTATTAATTATACAGTTCCGGGGGAACTATGCCAGTTCAAGTCACTTATCCTGGTGTTTATATTCAAGAATTACCCAGTGGACGATATACCATTACTGGGGTTGCCACTTCGATTACCGCTTTTGTAGGACGAGCCTTGTACGGCCCCGTTAACGATCCTATTACTATCTTTAGCTTTGGAGATTATCAACGGTTTTTTGGGGGATTGGCCTATGATTTTCCTATGAGTTATGCGGTTCAAGACTTTTTTATTAATGGAGGATCTCAAGCGTTAATTGTTCGCTTATTTGAACCAATGACAACGTTAACATCCGAGGAGTGGACTAAAAAGGCTGACAAGGTTGCTGACCCAACTGCAACTCTAACGTTGAATTTGTTACCTACTACTGATGGTAAGTCTTCGGAGCAAGTAATAAAAGATGCTTTAACTCCAATTCAAGCGGCAATTGATACTCTTTTTGCTGCTGATGGCAACGCTCAATCTCAAGATTTACTAACGTTAATTCAACAATCACCAGACATTGCGGGAGCAGTCAACAAATTAACCGATGTCGCTAATGCAGTTGCTAGCATCAGGGACTCTAACACTAAAAAAATCGCTCAAAAAGTTGCTAGTAAAGTTACTGGGAGCAGTTTAAAAGATGCTTTAGATTCAGCAATACAAGCTTTAACTGAAGATGACATCCTCAACGAACTGAAACTTTTTCCAGAGGTAGAAAATGTCCTAAAAACTATCTTAATTAGTGCATCTAGTCCAGCTAATTCATCTGCTTCTGGAGGTGCTTCTGGCTCTGGATTTCAGGCAGCTTTAGATAGTATTTTTGATGATTCAGGCAACATATTTACTTCTCCTCCACCAAACGTTGAGTCTGTCTATAAAGCACTCCCAAATATAAATAATCAGTTCATAAAAGATGCTGCAATGAAGGCAAAAGCTGTAACAGAACAAACAGTTAAAGGCTTATTTGATGCGGTTCTTGCGGCAATTCCCATTGCTGCTGCTGCTGGTGTTCCTGATAAACAAACGCTCATCTTAGAAGCCGCTAATCCCGGAACATGGGGAACTCAATTAAAAGCTAGTGTTAATACACGAGGTATTACCGACCAAGTTGCCAAAAATTTTGCTAGCGAGGGGTTAGCAAAGAGCGATCTGTTTAATTTAACCGTTCAAGTCACTTACCCTAATGGAACAACCGATTTTGAACAATTTACCAACGTTACTATCAAAACAACGACCCCCCCTTCACCGAACCGACTGGATCTAGTTCTGAAGAATCAATCCCGACTCGTGCGAGTTCCGCTAAATACAGATAAAACACCAAATCTTCCCTCCCAAACTCCACCAGAAAGAGCAACCTCTCAAGTAACAGGAGGCGATAATGGAAAAAATCTATCCGTAGAAACCTATACAGGAAATCAAGATCAGAAAATAGGAATCTATGCTCTAGAAAACATAGAACTGTTTAACATTATGTGTATTCCGCCGGATTTACGAATAGCGGAGAACGATATTGATCCACTGGTTTATACTGAAGCTTTGACTTACTGCTTTAAGCGACGGGCAATGTTAATTGTTGATCCCCCTACTAAATGGCTAGGCGAAGTACAAAACGGGCAGATCAACGAATTACAACCGATCGATGTCGGGATAGAAGGAGAGGAAACGATTAATGCGGCGGTCTATTTCCCTCGTGTGATCAAAGAAGATCCCATGATGAAAAACTATTTAGACACCTTTTCAGCCTGTGGCATTATTGCTGGAATTTATGCCGCTACCGATGTGACACGAGGAGTCTGGAAAGCACCTGCTGGCTTAGATGCAGGGATCTTAGGGATCAATAGTTTGGAATTGAAACTCACCGATCAACAAAATGGCGTACTCAATCCCTTGGGGATCAACTGCTTGCGAACCTTTCCAATTGTCGGGTCAGTGGTTTGGGGCGATCGCACCTTACGGGGAGCAGATTTACTCGATAGTGATTATAAATATGTTTCTGTGCGACGATTGACACTTTTTATTGAAGATAGTCTTTATCAAGGCACAAAATGGGCTGTTTTCGAGCCGAATGATGAAAACCTCTGGTCAGCCCTGAGATTAAGTGTCGGTAGTTTTATGGAGTCTCTTTCGCGTCAAGGCGCATTTTACAGTTATCAAGTAGTCTGTGATAAAACAACTACCACTCAAAGAGACATCGACTTAGGAATTGTTAATGTTCTCGTTCAATTTGCCCCGGTGAAACCTGCCGAGTTTGTTGTGATCCAAATTCAACAACAGGCGGGTCAAACAACCTCTTAATTGAGAGTTATATCAGTATAGGATGAGTGTTAAATATGCTTTGATTGATCAATCCAGAAAAAATTTTTCGCATAGATTTCAATTATCCCGTAAAGAGACAACTTCCTTAATTAGAGCGAAAATCACTCAAAATTTAGTTAGTTTTTTAGGAGAATGTATGCCAGCACCCCAATTTAAAGTTAATACCTATCGTTATGACCCTTACAAAAATTTTCGATTTCGGGTCAAGTGGGATAACACTTATGTCGCAGGAGTCAATAATGTGAGCAATTTAATGCGGACTACAGAAGTAGTCAGATTTCGCTATGGGGGAGATCCCAGTACCCCTCGTCCTTCACCTGGACAAACAGAATATGGTCCAATTACCCTCAGACAAGGAGTGACCCATGATGTAACTTTTGAACAATGGGCGAATAAAGTTTGGGACTATAGTAATTCTACCAAAGGACCAGATCAATCTAATCAAATTGTTTCCCTCAAAGATTTTCGTAAAGATATTATCATCGAACTTTACAACGAAGCTGGACAAAAAGTCATTGCTTATAATGTCTATCGCTGTTGGGTATCAGAGTATGTCGCCTTATCAGATTTAGACTCATTGGGAAATGAATTTGCTTTTCAAAGCATAACCTTACAAAATGAAGGTTGGGAACGGGATTATAACGTTAAAGAACCTACTGAAGGTAGCTTTGTTCTACCTGCTAGTTGATTTGTATCTCTAAATCACCCAATCATTTTGTGTTTGGTTAATCGTTTATGATATCTGCTTTTGATTTAGTGAGAGTATGGGAGTTAGGAGAGGGACAACCACTGTGGTATCGGGGGTTGCTTCTCTTAGCTCTAGCGCAACCACAGCAAACCCTTGAAGAACTTTGTCAGTTTACGATTGGCCAACGCAATCGCTGTTTATTTACTCTATATCAGCATTTATTAGGAACAAACCTACAAGCGACGGTTCAATGCCCACAATGCTCTGAGATGTTAGAATTTACTTTTAATTTGGAGGGACTTGGTATCGTCTCTGAAACAGAGATCAAGACGAGTTATACAATCGAGGATAGTGGTATTGAGTTAACCTTTCGGTTATTAAATAGTAAAGATTTAGCAGCCATTTCTCAAAGTTCCAATTTAGAAGAAGCCCGTCAACAATTAATCCGTCGCAGTCTTATTAAAGTAACCCAAAATGGTCAAGAGATAAAGAATGAACAATTAACAACAACAACCATTCAAATTTTAGGAGAAGCGATTGTTGATTGTGATCCTCAGTCTGAATTATTATTGAATTTAGATTGTCCTAATTGTCACAATGCTTGGTCAGATCAATTTGATATTGTCGCTTTTCTCTGGTCGGAAATCAGCACTCAGTCCAAAAGTTTGTTAGAGGAGGTTCATTTATTAGCACAAGCTTATGGTTGGACAGAAGAGACTATCTTAGGAATGACTACCAAAAGACGTAAATATTATCTAGGAAGAATCGAGCAATGAGCGATTTTTTTGGGCGATTAGCCGAACATTCTTTAGGGTATAAAGCAACTATTTTACCGCCACTGACACCCAAGTTTTCAGCCCACAGAGAATTAATGAACGAGGCTAGAGAAACAATTTTATGGGAAGATTCTTGGAAAAGTTTTAGTCATTCTAACAGGGAAGATATTTGGTCAAAACAAAAGAAACTGCTAAACCCTATTTTTCAATCTTTTGAGGGGACAATCTGACCCAGAAGTATAAATAAGCATTATGAGCAACTATCTAGCGATCGCAACAGTTACCGCCACCTTTCGGGATTTAATCGCCCAAGCGATTCAGCAAGTCCCGGATCTATCAGCAGCACCGACAGTTACAACAGGTCGTCCTCAAGCTCCTGAACCCGGTTTTGTCGGGGTTAACCTCTATCTTTATAGAGTAGAAGCGAATGCAACTCTTCGCAACCGATCTTTCCCCATACCCCACACAGAATCAGAAGGTTCATTGGTTGATCGCTGGCAAAATGCCCTCAATTTAGATTACTTGTTGACCTTTTATGGTAAAGGACAACAGCAAGAACCAGAAAGATTAATGGGAGGGATGATAGCCGCATTGACAGACACCCCAATTCTTAAACCAGAATTAATTCGTCAAACTATTAGCACAACTGGAAGTGATAGTTATTTGGCCGCTTCAGATTTAGCTAACCAAATTGAAACAGTCAGGTTGACACCTATCTACTTAAATTTAGAAGAACTATCTAAATTATGGACTGTATTTTTTCAAGTTACTCATAACTTATCTATAGCTTATCAAGCTTCTGTCGTGCTGATTGATTCTGGGGAAAAAATTTTCTTGAAGACAGTGAAGAAAGTTGAGGGAACAGTTACATCTACCAAAAAAAGCACCAGAAAAACCAGAAAAACGATCTAATCATGATGACCCAAAATCGCCTTTACGAATTATTACCTATTTTTTATCGACAACGAGATTTAGAGCAGGGTTTTCCTCTGCTTGCCTTCCTAAATATTATGGAGTTAGAGTTAAACATCCTTGAACAAAATATCGAGGAGCTTTATAGTAATTGGTTTATTGAAACTTGTGAAGATTGGGTTGTTCCCTATTTAGCCACACTGATAGAAACTAAATTTTCAGATCAAACTAGCCATCTTTTGGGTACTGCTCGTTTACAGGTAGCTAATACTTTACGAAATCGTCGTCGCAAAGGAACATTAAAATCTCTAGAGAATATCCTTTATGAATCAACAAACTTACCAGCAAAAATTATTACTTATTTTGTTAAGTTATCGATCACACAAAACTTAGAAAATATAAATCTCAACAGGGGAAAAACCTTAGATTTACATTCTTTAAATAACTTAGAATTAATCAATACAATAAATGATCCCTTTGCTCACACCATAGATATTTCTGCTGGTGGTAGTAATCCTTTATTAATGAGTAATTTTGAAATTATTGCCAATGGAAAGTATAATATCTATAATATCGGAATTTTTCTCTATCCATTGCGGAGTTTTTTCATTCAGTTCGCTCAAGCACGTCATATTCAAGACAATTGTTATACCTTTAATCCACTAGGAATTGATAGTCCTTTGTTTAAACCACCATCGAATAATCAAGATAATCAGACTTCTGTTAATAATAGCTTACCCATTCCCTTAACTCCGTCTGATCTACAGCATCTAACTAAACCTAATACTGTCTCAGAAATTCTTGTCAATGGTTTGATTGATCGGCCTCCATTACAAATTTTTATTTTTCTCGATAATGGTTCTGTTATTGATGTTAATAATTATCCGAATTTAACCTTGCAAGTTACCGATTTAAGTAAATGGCCAAATCTTCAGGAAATAAATAATTCAATCTGTGTTGATATTAAATGTGGACGGATGGTTTTACCTGCTAATCTTAAAACCAATAAAGTTTTGGTTAATTATGCCTATGGATTTAGTGCTGAGATTGGTGGAGGTTCTTATTCTCGTCGTCAAACTTTATCGAACGTCCGTGGGATTTGGCAAGGAAACGTTTCACAATTAATGACTGATGCTACTAGGGATAAGAATTCTTTTTCTTCCTTAACCGAAGCAATTCAAGTATGGAGTCAAAGTGATCTACCCGGAATAATATCAATTTCTGATAATTGTATTTACAATCTTGAGGAAGATTCTAATATTCAAAAGGTTTTTAAACGTAAAACCCCCTTCAGTTTAACTATTGAAGCAGCTGATGGTTGTCGTCCTTGTTTATTAGGAAATTTGAATATTATTGGTTATTCTGGTTCTAAATTGGTACTGAATGGTTTATGGTTAAACGGGACGATCTCAGTAGCAGGAAAATTACAGTTGGTAATTTTTCATTGCACGGTATGGAATAAAAAAGCAGCCATTAAAACGCTAGAATCATCTGAAAATATTGATGTCAATTTAGAGGTTAGAATCGCTCATAGCATTGTTAGTTCAATATATCTGCTCTCAGATAAGACGGTTTTAGATATCCACAACAGTATTATTGATGGAAGTAATGACAGAAACCAATATGCGATTGCTTCTAATAAGCACTTAAACAAAAGTATTTACACAAACTGTTTTCTGCAACTTTTACAACACAAAGCTTTTAGCTTTTGGGGGTGTGTAATTAATTTAGTTGATTCACTTAATACCGAAGTGGACAATAATTGGGGACCCGAAACCAAGATAGAACAGACAACGGTTATAGGACGCACCAAAATTACTATGATTATTGCGGCTAATTCAGTCATTTTTACCGAGCCAATTCTTGTACAGAAACGGCAAGAAGGTTATATTTCTTTCAGTTATGTTCCCTCTAAATCTAAAACACCATCACAGCATCGATGTCAACCTGATTATTCAGATTCACGATCAGAATTATTACAACCCTTTTTTGTTTCACGGATTTATGGTAATCCAGGGTATGCACAACTTAGTTATATGACACCTAGTGAAATCTTCAGAGGGGCTGAAAATGGCTCACAAATGGGGATTTTAGGCACTCTCTCCCTTTCTGAAAAGTTAACTAATCTACAGGCTGTCTTTCAGGATAGTTTTCCGGCAATAAATACCTGACGGGGTGACGATGTGGCTAAACAGCTTGCTGTATAATGTCCATAGCCCGTTGCCCCCTCTGATAAAAAGGAAGCTTATTGCTATTAATTCTCATTAACTCCTCTACCCAATCCCTCAAAAAATTACAAGTTGCTACCCAACTACTGCCGTATAAACCTATCCAAAAATCACTATTTTTAGTGGCCTTCTGCTTAATTTTTCTCCTGCGTCCGATATATTCAGCCTGATTTTTGACTCGAATTGATTGTCCTTTTAAGGTAGAATGAGTGTAGGCAATAGCTATTAATAAAACGAGTCGAGTTAATCGTTCAACACTCGCTTTTGAACCCTCTAAATTATAGCCTCCTGTCTTACAATCTTTGAACATAGCTTCAATTCCTACTCGCTTCTTATAAGCTTTGATAGTTTCAGCTAAATTGGGTAAATTAGTCAGAAGATACCACGGCTCTAATTCCCCCATTTCTCGGTAAGTACGCTTCCAATAAATCCCCATTGATACCCCAGTAAGTTGATGTGCTTTACTGACTTTAATATTCGTGAGAAATAAGCGAGTACCTTGAGAGACATCTAACTCATTTAACTCTTGAAAATCTTGACCTTTACCTTGAATATTGGTACTTTTTTTCTGACGAAAAACAAACCCTATATTCCGCTCTACTAGCCAGCTTGCTAATTCTGCACTATGGAATTCTCTGTCTCCTAATATCACAATTTCATGATTTTTTAATAACTTCAACACTGGACGAATAATAGACTGTTGTTCAGCTAAGTTACTCGCTCCCCTCTTGTCAAGAAACTGCCAATAAATCGGAATCGCTCGTTTACCCATTACTACTCCTACCATAAATAAGTTTTTATCTTGCCATTGAGTTCTATCTAAGACTAAGTAGATTCGCTCTCCTTTTTGGTATTTTCGCTCGATTATTTGTTGAACGAGCGGCAACCATAACAAGGATACTGATAAACGGTCTAGTTTGAGGAATCTTTGAATTCTTTTACGACGACTTTCATATTTGATCGGTAAGGAGAAATGGGCAGCAAGCCTTTCTATTTTGACGGTTTTATGTACTTGGATTAGCCATACTAGCATGGACAAAGTGATTACTTGATCTTGAGTGAGGTAACGTGATAAAACGTCCAAGTAGAATTGTTCTAACATTTGGGACATTCGGTCGAGTCTCCTTGATTACTGGCCGAATCTTTCTTATCACAAAACCGCTCTATTAACCACACCATCTGACTTTTCACGGGGTCGTCACCCCGTCAGCATTGTCTGACACTCCATCGAACATTGTCGATGGTAACTAAACCTCCCGCAAAAATCAAAATTTTTCGTTGGGTTAGAAGAATAACTCCAAACATCCCGTTTTTTTGTCGATAAATTCCCTTGAACTATAGAACTGAGTTCTATATAATGAACGTAATTAGAGAAAAGCCACCCAAAATGTCAAGCGTGCGGATTTTCAAGAATAAGTGGTTTACCAAGTTCGCAAAAAAGGAAAACATCAGCGACGCAAAGCTATGGGAGACGATCGAGGACGTGGAATCCGGGAGGGTAGATGCCGATTATGGCGGGGGTGTCATCAAACAGAGGCTCTCACGCACCAACGAGGGGAAGTCCGGTGGTTACAGGTCGATCATCCTCTACCGACGGGATGACAAAGCTTTCTTTGTCTAAGGATTCGCGAAAAGTGAACGGGAGAACATAGACAAGGACGAAGAGCGAGGATTTAAAGACTTGGCGAGAGTAACCTTTTCCCTTTCCGACGAGGAACTCGCCAAGTTAGTCGAGAAAGGAGTTTACAAGGAAGTAAAACGTGATGGCCCAGAAAAAAACTTACAAGAGTAACGCGTTCGCGGCGATCCACGAAACAGCCTCCGACTATTACGACGCGGGCGTGATCGATAAGCGAACCCTGCGACACTTCGATGAATCCTGCCTGACACCGGTTCGGGAGTTCACGCCCGCGGAGATACGCTCCCTCCGCGAGCGCGAGGAGGTAAGCCAAGCCGTTTTCGCTCGTTATCTGAACGTCTCGAAAGATTCGGTCAGTCAATGGGAGCGGGGAGAGAAACATCCCGCGGGACCGGCGTTAAAACTCCTGTCTCTGGTCGAGAAAAAAGGTCTAAATGCGATTAATTAAAGGAAAACTTCCAGTTATTTACCCTTATCTGACCGATAACTGAATTAAATAAGTATTTAAGGTTAATTTTCTAACTTTATCGGACGAGAAGATGATGGATATCGGACTAAAAAGATTCCGAATTCCCCACAAGATCGCTGAAAGCTTCGGACTTGACGAGAATTCAATCGTTGAACTCACAGAGAATCCATGCAATCCAACGCTCGATCGATTGTTGGCCAGCATTCCAGAAGACTTTCAGTCTCCAGAAGATGTACTCGATTTTGTTGAAAGCGGGCCGGGTGGTAAGGAGAGATATGACGGGTGAGGTGATCGGACGTTCGTTTTGTCGAACGTCTGAAGTCTCACGGTCGCAACCTTAAGCGTGATTATCGGGTGAGAACTATTTTTTCGATAGAAAACCGACGGACACCCCGAAATGGAGATTACCGATG
>NZ_JADBTX010000084.1:0-18207 GCF_020245945.1 Microcystis sp. M015S2 | reverse complement strand
TCGGGCTACATCAAATGTTCCAAAAAAATATAGAAGAGCTAATGCAAATTAGCCGCTATCGGTTGAAGGATTACATCAAAGGACAAAGAGCGATATCGCTTGCCCTATCTACCTTCTAGCTCGCTTGTCCCCCTCTCAGGGGGAAGGGTTATGAATACAGAAGATGTTATTAGCCTGGCATCGCAATATCTAGATGATTTGTCTGGACATAGATTTGACCTATTAGACATTGCTAGACCAATATCGGTTGCTGCAGCAGTTAATTTAGCCAAAGTAATTTCAAAGCTATCACCACTATTGGGAAATCTGATTGAATTTAACACTGTTGAGTTTTTGAATAAGCAGGAAATATTTGCGCCGTTTGGTGAATGGAAAAGGCAAGATCCAGGATTTCCTGATACTGTCTTCATGGGTAGCATCCAGCCTACCCCGGGATTAGAAATAAAAGCATGGTTCCCATTAGCTACTGAAATAACAGCCCGTTTCAAAGATAGTCAAAATCATTTTCAGTTTGATCAAACCTACGTTTCTCTAATAGCTTGGCTGCCTGAAGCGGTAATTTATGGCAAACCCAAGATTCTAGATGTATGCGTTGTCTCTGGCTTTTCAGTGGCTAAAGCGAGAGATGATCATTATCATAATCCTCCTGATTACCTTGTTCTAGAACCCGAAGATACAACCCAAAGGAGAGCAAATTTGCAACAAACAAATACTAATGGATACAAATTTCAAGGGACGGACAAAGAACTATTTCAAGCTGAAGAAATAGTTAATTCTTGGGGAAATGATGGCAGGCTTTATAAGCCGACACAAGAGTATCAAATGCTCTTGCGGGAACTGATCACTCGCTTCAAATATAGATTAGACACTAATTTTGCCAAAATGGACAGGATTTTACATCCAGGAATTGAGGATTTTAAAAAGCGTGTTTATCGAACACAGTTCTCTGGAATGAAAGTTGGACAGTGGAACAGGCTTTTAGCTAGTCGTCGAGAGGAGTTAATTAAATCTGCTTTAAGAGAACACCTTGGCATCAAAGAAGGGAACATTGATGAACTACTTGACTAAACCTTTTGACTCCATAATAGAAATAAGTTTCGTCTTTAAGAGAACACCTTGGCATCAAAGAAGGGAACATTGATGAACTACTTGACTAAACCTTTTGACTCCATAATAGAAATAAGTTTCGTCAATTTCACAAGCGAAAGCTTTTCGATTCAGGATATTGGCAGCTAAAGAGGCACTGAAAAGCCCCCCAAATGGTTCCCAAACCACATCCTGTTCCTCACTTGAAGCTGCAATAATTAATTTCATCAGATCCAGTGGCTTTTGATTTAAGTGAACAGCTTTACCATCCTTAGACTTAATTCGTTCATCATCGCGCAAAGCTGAACGATCCCAAACATTTGTAAAACCATGAGGGCAATTAAATTTAGAGCGCATCTTCTCCCACTCTTTACCTGTTAAAGGACGCTGGCCATTTTTAGAAAAATAGGGTTTTCCCTCTGGGTTTCCGTGTTCGTTGGCATAGAAAACTAATTTTTCAAACATTTCGGGCGGGGGAAAATACCATAAATGTCCTTGGTCAAAATATTTTCTTGTTGCCGCATCTGCGACACCACAAGCTAAATTAGCTTGACGCAAAGGTAAGCCTGATCTTAACCATTCCTTTCGGAGCCATTCTTTAAGTGTTAAGTCAGCAATTTTGACTTCTCTAACGTATTGGACACAAACCTCTGTCACCACTGGAAAACGCCTTATTTTCTCTGTGTTGACATTACCTGCAATATGACCTTTTCCTTTATTCCATATATTACAATTAACATATCGCCAGCCAAATTTCTCAAGTATTGGATGTACCACAGCCCAGCCAATTTCTGAGTTCCAAAACCAAAGAGTTGTATTTGGCAAGGCCAACTTAGACCAAGCTTCCACATGAGGTTCATACCATTCAGGTAGGTCAAGATGATCTGATGTATCACCTTCAAATCCTAAAAGACCGTAGCCTCCGTCTGAGATTATTACTATAGGTTGTTCCCAAGAATCATAATGTTCAATGCTATTACCAAGACTCAGACTAACACTGCTGTTATTCCAAGCTGAAAAAGCTAGTTTCTTAGTAAGTTGGACAGTTTTGCCACGCCCAACAGTGCTTGTTGCTTTATTCTTCTTTATACTTGGCAGACGATGGGAAGGCTCAGGTATATCCATGGATTTTTTTATCGTCTTATAAACAGTATGAATATCAATACTCTATCCTGTTTTAGGATATTTGGCTACCCCATAAACCAATGACCTAGAAACTTAGCCTGAGACTAGCAAACTTTCTATCTCCTCGATCAAGTTTTCCCAGTCAACTTCATCAAAGTTTTTTTGTTTTAACAGAGTGATTGTTTCGTTTAGCCACCTAACATAATCGGTTTGAATTAGCATAAAAACCTCTGGATTTTATGAGTTTGAATTTAGATAAAAAATAACCAATTATTAATTACAATAAACTATCCATTAAAGTGAGAATTTCGGAGATATTTTCGCCCCTAGAATTGTTTTTTAGATGGTTTTCTAAAAGTTCCTTGAGGGCAACCAGTTTCAGACTATTTTCCGCCAGAGTATTAGCGATCGCAGGAGCAGCCGGCAGATAACCCGTAGCACCTAAATCCATTAAAGCAGAACGACGCAGCTGTAATTCTTCCCCTTGCAAAGCCTTAATCAGAATATCGCCATAGTGGGGGTTAGTCGTGAGTTGATAGAGGGCGCGAGCAGCCGCATAACGCACTTTTTCGACGAAATGCTTTAAAAACGGTTCGATGAGGGGAATCGCTTCCCTCGCTTGCAGGGTTCCCAAGGCCTCGATAATCGCTTCGTAGGGTTGGACTAAATGGGGTTTTCCCGCCACTAAAACAGCCACTTCGATGCCGCCCTCTAATAGTTTCCTTAAAGGTGCGATCGCTTTTTGATCCTGAAGCATTTCCAATGCCTGGGCAGCGGATTCGCGCACATAATAATCTTCGCAGTCGAGACAGGCAATCAAGGCGGGAACACAACTGAGATCATCTAATTTCCCTAAAGCGCTGGCGGCATTGCGTCGCAGGGGATAACCGCCGTCGGGAGTGCGATCGCTTTCGTCCTCTAAAGCGGCAATTAACGCCGAAATCGCCTCCGGTTGACGAACACGAAATCTACCCAACCACCAAGCGGCATAATAACGCGCTCCTAGGTCTTCTCTTTGCTGGATATTAGCGATCGCTTGTTCAACAGTATAGGCCGGATTATCGACGGGAGGAGAGTAAGAATCGCTCATAGACAAGTGAAAATGGGTTTTGGGGAATTGTGAATTATGAATTATGAATTATAGACCTCTTGCAAAAATCAAAAATCTGACCTTAGGTGAGGAGTCTCCGAGCCAGTATTCAGGAGTCAGGAGAATTAAGAATGAGCATTAATCAATTAAATGCTCTATTTAGGGCTTTTATGCAATTTTATGTCTATTTTTCTCATTTTTGCACTCTCAAAAATTAATTATGCAAGAACTCTAATGAAGTGGGGAGCAGGGAGTAGGTAGAATAAATAAAAATAATCTCCTGACTACCGACTCCTGACGACCGACTCAGTTTTTCATAGTTGCCGCACCCTTGCCAATACCAGAATAAATTAAACCCCGTTGAGCATCGAGACTAATGATCACCCCTTCGCGGATAATTTTCGTGGCATCTTTAACCCCGACAATCACAGGAATACCCAATTTTAAACCGATAGTAGCGGCGTGATTATTCATCGCGGTATCCTCGGTGATAATTCCGCCAGCTTTCCGCATCATATCCACATATTCGGCGCTGGTGGTGGGAACGACTAAAATCTCCCCACTACTAAAACTACCCACTTCTCGGGCATTATGGGCTACTCGCGCCCGGCCACTAGCCACACCCTGGCCGATACCCGTACCTTTGCCTAAAAGGGATTTTACCACTTCCACCTTAATTAAATCCGTGGAACCGGCCACCCCTTGCAGAGTTCCCGCCGTCATCACCACTAAATCACCATCCGCGAGGAGGTTATTTTCCTGGGCAAGATTCATCGCCACTTGAAAAGTTTGGCTGGTGGAGGGTAAATCGAGTAATAACATCGGTTTTACGCCCCAAACTAGCTGTAACTGCTGTGCCACTTCTCGATGGGGAGTAACGGCTAAAATCGGGGTTTTGGGGCGAAATCGGGAGACATTACGGGCAGTAGAGCCGGTTTTTGTCAGGGTAATAATTGCCGCTGCCCCCAATTGTTCGGCAATTTGACTAACTGCCGAGGAAATAGCGTTAGGAATCGATTGTTTATTGTTAGAGCGAGCGGCACTATTGATCTGTTCCCGTTCGATCCTTTCGGCAATGCGGGCCATGGTTGCCACTGCTTCGATGGGATAATGACCCACAGCCGTTTCATTGGAAAGCATGACCGCATCAGTGCCATCTAAAATCGCATTAGCCACGTCCGAAACCTCGGCGCGGGTGGGACGAGGATTACTGGCCATACTGTCAAGCATTTGAGTGGCGGTGATAATCGGGATGCCTAGCTGATTAGCGGTATTAATCAGGCGTTTTTGCAGGATTGGCACGTCTTCGGCTGGTAATTCTACTCCTAAATCTCCCCTGGCCACCATAACACCATCACAGAGGGATAAAATTTCCTCCATTTCCTCGATCGCTTCGTGTTTTTCAATTTTAGCGATCACGGGGATAGATTTACCCGCACTGGCGATTAATTCTTTAATTTCGAGGATATCTTGGGGATTACGCACAAAACTAAGGGCGATCCAATCCACATCCCACAAAAGTCCGAACATTAAATCTTTTTTGTCCTTATCGGTTAACGCTTTCACCGACAGATAAACGTTGGGAAAATTCACCCCTTTATTACTAGATAAGACACCCCCAACCACCACGCGACAGGAAAGATCACCTTTCAAACGATCCACTGATTCCACCCGCATTTCGACTTTACCATCATCGAGGAGAATTCTCGAACCTTCTGGGACTTCTTGGGCGAGCGAGGGATAGCTAATGGAACTTATTTCCTGATTACATTCCACATCCCTAGAAGTAAGGATAAACGGTTCCCCCGGTTTCAGGGTAATCGACCCACAGGCAAATTTACCTAAACGAATTTTTGGCCCCTGTAGATCCTGAAGGATGCCAATCGGTTGATTGAGTTCAAAGGCTAACTGACGGATCAGGTTAATGCTGTGACGATGGTAATCGTGATCGCCATGGGAAAAGTTTAATCTAAATGTCGTCGCCCCCGCCTTGATCATCTGACGTAATGTTTCCTTATTTTGCGAGGCTGGACCAATCGTGGCCACAATTTTAGTGCGACGGGGGAAAGACAGAGAGTGCATAGATAAGCAACTAAATAGGCGAAGTAAATATAGCGGCGTTTGGGACGCTCCGATCATCTTCTCATAAATGGTTATACCCAGTGAAAAGTTAAAAGTAAAAAAACGGTGAGATCTATAAATCCCACCGTTTTACCAAGTCCGTCAACTCAGCTTAGAAACGGAAAGTTGTCCGGAGGACACCGACAAAAATGGTGTCGTTATTACGGTTGTTAGCGTTGAAGATCGCATAGGCACCGGGGGTAATCAGGATGTTTTTGGTGACTGGGAACTTATACTGAGCTTCCACCATGTAGGAAGTGCCATCTTCCTTGTCGGAACGGGGTACTTGACCACCACCGATGGACAGGGCCGCACCTTCGGCAAAGAGGTCGAGAACGGAGAGGTTAAGGTTCCAAGACCAGATACCAGTGTTATTGTCTCCGATCGCATTGTTAACGCCAGTGGCCGAAGCATCGGCGTAACCACCCCAGCCGGCTAGATTTAAGACTCCTGGGATAACTTGGGCGCTCGCCTGAAGACCGAAACGGTTAGCAGTAGTACCAACGTTACCAAAGGGACGCTCGGTGAGAGGGCTGCTGACGTTACCGAATAAACCAGAACTCATACTGGCTGCAGTTTGATAACTGTGAACGTAAACGAAGTTAATATCGGCAAATTTGATGAAGGAGAAACCAACCTGAGCACCCGCACTGTAGGAACCGTTAAATAAACCGCTACCAGGGTTAGGATTGCTGGCACCATTAGTCCCACCATCAGCTAGGTAGGTTCCTGTGACTTGGAAAACATCGCCAATGTTGAATCTGACCCCAGCACCAACACCCGAAGGACCACGGAAAACGATGTTATTGTAGCGTTGACCGCGGGATAAAGCACCTGTACCGCTATCGGCGAGGAAGGGGTTAGCAGTGATGAAAACGTCATCTAGGTTTAACTGGTTAGCACCAACCCAAATGGTGATGTTACCGAAGGGAGTGCCGATGGGAGCGCGGTAGAACAAGTCATCAATGGTGACATCGTTATCACGACCATCATCGTATGCCAGACGGGTCATGTTGGTTCTCGTCGGTCCGTTTTGGTTGAAAGTGGTATTAAAGTTACCCGCTTGTAAACGGGTTCTTAACAAATCTTTACCAGTGAAGCTGGTTTCAAAGTTGAGTCGTACCCGATTATTAAATACTGCTTGGGTCTGATCTTGATTGCTGCCCTCAGTCACCGTACCGTTGGTATTGGTAATGGAAGCTTGACCCCCCCAGCTATCGGCGATACTGAAGATGACCTCGCCTCTGAGTTTGGTGGTGGTGGAAAATTGGTTATTTTCCAAGAAAGCAACGCGCTGTTCAAGGTTATCTACTCTAGCCCCTAAAGCCGCTAGTTCGGTCTCAAATTCTTGAACAAGACGTTTTAATTTATCGATATCTTCTCTGAGTACACCGACACCATCTTGAATTAAACGTTCCATGACGTTTAAACAAGCGTTTAAACCTGCGGCAAATTCCCAACGAGTGGTGGCGCGATCACCACGGAAGGTACGGTCGGGATAACCCACGATACAACCGTAACGTTCCACAAGACTTCTTAATGCCTCGTAGGCCCAAGCGGTGGGAGATACGTCCCGCAGTTGGTTAACGCTAGTCACCTGGGACATGGAACCCTGATAAACACCCGTATTAATCTGCTGACTATTTTGGGCGCGTTGAATGCGATCGAGTTGTTGTTGCGCTACTGGATCAACCTTGAGTTGGGGTGTACCAGGCATAGTTTGAGCCACTGCGCTGCCAGCAGCCGCCACGGAAGCACCTAATACTAAAGGAGTTACCTTTACTAAATTCTTGAATAGTTTTGACATGGGTCAATCCTCACACCTTATTCTATGGATTGAATGGACTATGAATACAAACAGACTATATGTTTAGCCTGAATTATAATCACATTCTATGCTAATTCCCTCTTGTCTAGGTTAAGTTAATTTTATGATATGACAGAAAAATTTCTGTCTGATCTTATTAAGATTAGGACTTACGCACTTTACAAATTAACCATGATGTGCATTAATGAAAATCCCTCCTTTCAGACTTTCGGCGATTAACTTCCCAACAATAGCGATCGCTCAAAAGTGATCAAGAAATCACGTTAAAATGCCCGAAACCTACATATCACATTTAGTCAATCCTGTCAATGGGCAATTCCTAAAGATTTTGTTAAAATCTCAGCCTTATCAGTTATCAGATGTGAGTTTTCAGTTCACTGTTTACTGTTCACTGTTCACTGATAAAATCTCCCCACTTCCCTACTTCCCCCCGCAACGCGCACGAAGTGGTCTCCCCACTTTACCACTTCCCCACTTTCCTAACAATAGTTGTTTAAACTAGGCTCGATCGAGTAAGTTAGAATCGAGGATGATAGATATAGTGCTAGACTTCGGGGTTAGAATATAGCTCGACTCTAGAAGTTAAAAACAGCAAGATTGCTGCTGAAAGCTGACGGCTATAGATAAAGACTCGATTCTTGAATTTAAGCACCGAGAAGGGAGATAAAGATGGTCAATTTTGGGCTGAATTCGGCCAGTATCTTAGGAATTTTTCTGGCAGTGGCCGGAGCGGGATTATACTTCCTGCGCTCGGTGCGGCCGGAACTTTCCAGGGATCATGATATATTTTTTGCCGCCGTTGGTTTACTGTGCGGTTTGATTCTACTTTTTCAAGGGTGGCGACTGGATCCGATTTTGCAATTCGGACAATTTTTGCTGACCGGGGCAGCGGTGTTTTTTGCCTTCGAGACGGTAAAATTGCGGGGTTTAACCACGGAACAGGCCCGCCGCGGCACGTCTTTTGTGGATGAACGTCCTGTGAGTCGGGAATATCAGGCCGAATTAGAACCCCTCGACACCTACGAACCGGAGGAACGTTACGAAGATAATCCCCGTTTACGCGGTTACGAGGATCCCCGCTCTTCCCGCACTTCTAGTTATCAGGACGAGGAACCCCGCAGCACCCGCACCCGTCGGCCAGCCGATACCAGCAGTCGCAAAACGACTAATCGTCGTCCCCGCAATAGTTCTCCCACTAGCGATCGAGATGTTTATGATCAGCGCCGTAGCGGTGATGATTGGGAAGAAACCAGTCCCCGTCCCCGTCGTCGTCCCGCTAGTGAAGAGACGAGCAGTAAACCGCCCCGCACTAGCCAAAAACGTCGTCCTCGCCCAATAATTGAGGATGATCCGCCATTTAAAGGGGAATACGTCGATTATCAACCGATCGATCCTAGGGATACGAGCGATCAAGAAGATTGGCAGAGACCGGATAATAGTGAACGGGAGTCGAGTAATGATAATCCGACTAGGTTTGACTATTAAGGAGTAGGTCCGATGACCAAAGCTCCCTTTTTCCTGTTTATCTGCTTGTTTTTAGGGGTTATAGGCGGTTGTAATCTCAATAACCCCGGTTTATCTACAGGAACCCTAAATAGTCGCTATAATGACGAAAAACCTGCCCTCAGCGGTGATGGTCGTTGGCTGGCTTTGCTGTCTAATCGTCGCGGTAGTAATCAGATACTGCTTTATGATTTGCAGACAAAACAATATCAGACCCTAGGGGGATTATATACGGGTCAAGAAATTACCGATAGCCCTAGTTTAAGCCAAACGGGGCGTTATCTGGCTTATGTGGTGATTATTGAGGGTCGTCCCGTCATCGCTTTATATGATCGCATTACCGATCGCTCTGAGTTATTGAGTCAAAATTATCGCGGTTGGTTGCGAAATCCCCGTCTTAGTCCCGATGGTCGTTATCTTGTCTTCGAGTCCGCTCGTCGGGGACAATGGGATGTGGAGGTTCTCGATCGCGGTCCGAATATCGAGTTAGATATTGCCGATGGCAGTCCCGTTGAAAGTCCCAAACCGTGAAACGTTATTTTTTTATTAGTCTTGTTGCTGTAACTAGTTTGTTAACTGGATGTGCGGGTTATCCCAGTTTATTGTCTTTTCCTTTCGATCAAGGGGGGAGAAGTTTAAACAGTGCTGCTAGTGAATTAACTCCCTATCTTGCCTCTCGCTATCTAGTTTTTGCTTCCGATCGCAATGGTTCCCAAGCTATCTATCTTTTTGATGCTATCGATCGCCGTTTACTGCCTTTACCCGGACTAAATTCTCTCGATCAGATCGCTTCTAGTCCTTCCATTAGTGAAGATGGTCGTTATATCGTTTTTACTGCTAGTCGTCAGGGAAAAACGGCTATTTATCTGTATGATCGACAAACTCAACAGAGAAGGGAAATTGCTCCCGATCTGCTCGCGGAAGTACGCAATCCGATCATCAGTGCCGATGGTTCTAAAGTGGCTTTTGAAGCGGCAAAAAATGGGCAATGGGATATTATGATTTACGATCTATCTGGACGGGTATTAATCAATGAAAATCAGTGATTATTAAGTAATAGGACAAAATTAACTTCTTAGTTAGGAAAGGCACTCATGCAAAAGGCAAAAGGTAGTTAGATATGTATAATTAATTGTGTCTAGCTACTTATCACCGCCACCGGGAAGAACTTTTTTAGCAAACCCTAAGCTAAGATGTATTTAAACCGCTTATTCTTAGGTTAGCCGAATCTCCCCCAATCCCTTTACTATTGCCTCTTGCCTCTTGCCTCGTTTCAACAAGCAATTTAAATTACGAACAGTTTATCTTAAACCCATAGCTTTTAGTCGATGTTCTAGAAATTGTTTTCCCTGTTTTTCCCCGTCAGCGATCAGACGCTGAATATTGGCGGGAGAGCGATCAAGTTTACTTTCATAGTTGAGACTATTGGCTAATTCCGCCGACATTTCGATCATAGGAATATGGTAATCTTGATCGGGATCTTCCGGGAAAGATTTAGGAATTTTAAATGGTTCTTTTAATTCGATCTCGCGCAAGAATTCCTCTTTAAAGGCTCCTTTAAGAAATAATTGATTGAGAAAGTCAATCTGATCGAGACTTTGAAATAGGGAAACATTGCCTTCTAATTCATTGCGGCGATCAGCAATATCATCGGATTGCACGGGGATCTTATCTCTAGAGGTGGGATTAATTTTAATTACCCAAATTTCATCGGGAATATTTTCGACTCCGACAAATTCACGGCGAATTAAAGAACGGATGGGGGGATTATCGGAAAATAGTCCATCCCAGTAGGCCATAGTTTCAATGGTGACAGCAGGAAAAATGTTAGGAACACAGGCAGAAGCTAGGATATGTTCAATTTTAACCGCTTCCTCGCGCGAGTTAAATTTACTTAATTTTCCTGTCAGGACATTACAGGCCCCCATTAATAAAATTGGCGGTTCGGGTTTAGCTCCCCAAGTGGCTAATTCAGAGAAATCAATATGCGCTCTTAGTAACTGATCAAAGTTGGTAAAGCGACTGCGTAAACCGTAGGTAGCTAGGGAAAATAAGGTTTTAGTAATCGGAGAGTAAGGACTGAGATTATACTGGGGAATTAATCCTTTGCTGGCTAATTCTAGGGTTTTAATGGCTGAGTCATTAAATAGTTGTTCTTGGGGAGTTCGAGCGCTATTATCTTCCCAAAAATCAATCATTCTTTTCCAAACGATGCTATCACCTTTTTTGAGAGCATACCAGGTGAAAAAGGCACAGATAGCACCGCCAGAAGTACCACTGAGACTGACAATATTAAAGTAATCTTCCACTTTATTGTCAAATAATGCTTTTAATGCACCGGCAGTAAAAGCAGTTTGACTGCCGCCTCCCTGACAAGCGATCGCAATTTTGGCTTTCATAAATATCCTTTGAATGGCTTATATCTAAGCCCTAGGCTTTTAATTTAAGGTTAATTGAAAACCTAGAATCGGATGCAAAAATATAGAAATTTTTCTGATTTTCAGAGGAGCTGCTCGGGAGATTTTGCTATCACTTCTAGAAAAGGATAGGATTTCAAGGGAATTGTCTAGGTAATTAGCTGAAGCCATCAGCCTGCGGCTATATTCAAGCGATAATAACTAGAAAAATGGAAAAACTGATAACTGATAACTGATAACTGATAACTGATAGATTAAATTACTGTCCCGTCGGGAATAGTGGCATTTTTGAAAATAACCACGATGCCGCTGCGAACATAGAAACCTAAATCTTCGCGATTAGCTTCTTCCACACGATCTTTGTTAACAATTAAAACATTGGAACCAATGCGAGCATTTTTGTCCACAATTGCCCGACGAATAGTGGAACCAGGGCCGATACCCACGGGAATTTTGGCATTTCCGATCAGACTTTCCCGTTCGGGGAAAGACTCATAAAAGTCGGCTCCCATCAGCATTGTATCCTCGATCGTGCAGTCTTTGCCGACTCGACTACGAATACCTAAAATCGAGTGATGGATGCGACATTCTTTGAGAATACAACCTTCAGAAATCATCGATTCTGTCACCGTACAATTGAGCATTTTTGTTGGTGGCAGATAGCGAGAACGGGTATAGATGGGGGCTTTTTCGTCGTAGAAACTAAAGGCGGGATTTGGTTGTTGGGTCAAGGCGAGATTAGACTCATAAAAGGCTTCAATCGTGCCGATATCTTCCCAGTAACCCTTAAATAAATAAGCCTGAAGATTGTAGTCTTTAGCCGCCGAGGGAATAATTTCCTTGCCGAAATCGGTCTGTTCTTTATTGGCATCGAGCAGATCGATTAAAACATTCTTTTTAAAGACATAAATTCCCATGGAAGCGATGTAGGGACTTTGACGGGCTTGGTCAGGACTTAAGCCTAAAATCGTCGTATCTACCCGCATTCTTTCCAATTCTGCCCCTTTGGGTTTCTCATAAAAATCGACAATTCGCCCCGAATCATTAATTTTCATCACCCCAAAAGCGGAGGCGCGACGTTCATCGATGGGAACTACCGATAAAGTGATATCGGCGTTGGTTTCCCGATGGCGTTCGATGAACTTGCTGTAGTCCATGCGATAGAGATGATCTCCCGAGAGAATTAGATATTCATCGATATCCCAATCCTTCATCGTCCAGATATATTGTCGTACTGCGTCGGCCGTGCCTTGGAACCATTGAGGATTTTCCATGGTTTGTTGAGCCGCCAAAACTTCCACGAAACCATCACTAAAACCCGTAAAATTGTAGGTACGATTGAGGTGACGATTGAGGGAAGCGGAGTTAAATTGCGTCAACACATAGATTTTGTCAATCTGGGAGTTAATACAATTGCTGACGGGAATATCGATTAAGCGATATTTTCCCGCTAGGGGGACGGCAGGTTTTGCCCGCAGTTTCGTTAACGGATAAAGGCGAGTTCCGGCCCCGCCACCCAAGATAATAGCTAATACTTTTTTCACGCGCGTAACCCTCGCGATTGGCTGTTTCCTTCTCAAAGTAAGTGTAGGATGATAGCGCACCTTATTGATAGAGGGGAAACAAAAATCTAGATCCAAAAGTCATCAAGAGGGAATTGATCGGAGTCTTTGCGGATAAATTCGCTAAAATCATGAATTTTTGGGCTAAATCATTAATATTCACCTTTTTTCTCCCTTTACCGTACCTAATGCCCGCCACGGTGATGGGCGATCGCTGTTCTTGGTTAGCCCAAGGTTCCGATGTACAGACTTTCGGTAAACAGGGCCAAAGCGGAAAAGATGGCAAGATCGGCGGCCAAGGCAAAAATAGTGACAGTTTAACCCTTTTTCTCGATGGTTCTCCCCTAAAACTCGATATTTCAGGACAAAAAGGGGTCGATGGTGAAAATGGCAGCAATGGCAGCGATGGCAACTGTAGCGGTCAACCGGGCAACGTAACACGAAATCTTCAGGCGGCCGGTGGTGGTAACGGTGGCAATGGGGGTAATGGGGGTGATGGGGGCAATGGCGGCGCTTTAACCCTCTATGCCACTAATTTAGATTTTTTAAGACAAGTAACGGTCAATGCGGCCGGAGGCGCTGGGGGTTTTGGGGGTCAAGGAGGTCAAGGGGGCAAGGGTTGTCGCTGTTCCCAACCTTTCTGGACAATTCAAACCTGTAGCGGTAGGCCAGGGGATGCCAATTATAGCTGTACCACCAGAGAATTTAGCTGTCAGGATGGTCTGGATGGGGCGACGGGTAATAGTGGTCGTAACGGTCGCGAGGGTCGTTTAGGACAGTTAACTTTAATTCAAATCGATCGCCCTTTAACTGCCGATCAACCGAGCGCAACTGTTCCCCTGTCGGAGTTAAAAGAACGGGGTTATATTCTATCTAAAAATACTTGGGAAACTCGCACTGGGGCAATGTCTTTATTTGCCCCCGGTTCCCTGATCGATGATCAATTTCGAATTTTATTAGATCGATCGGAACGTTCTTTTATTTTAATTTGGAATGCGCCTCAAGAGTTTAACCGGTTTACTAATCAGCGTTTTACTTTAACCCTCGATGATCAAAAGGAAATGAGGGTAACTGTCCCCAGTGAACTCTGGATCGAGGGAACCACTCAAAAACGCAATAATGTTACGGAATTTGTCGTTTATAATGCTGTTTTTGAACGAGATGTTACCCGATTAGAAGCAAAAGGTATTACAGGAAATGGTACTGATTTAAGGCTTTTTCTCGAAGATAAAGCTTCTCAATCAAATTTAATCGGCACTAAATTTAAACTGCGTTATCGCGTCACTCGTTGGCAAGCAGATGACCTGCAAACCAGTCCCAGAACCGATTTTGTCACTCGCTATGAAGGAGATATGCCTGCTAATTTGATCCGACAGGAGGGCAATCAATTTATTCTGGATATCGGTCAATTACCCTTACCTGTGGAATCTTTGCGATCGGGTACGGGGATAGAAATTGAGTTACTTGCTAGTCGTTCTTTTGCCGGTTATTCCAAAGAACAAAAAATCGTCATCCGCGACACGATTAAAGGGGCAAATATCCCACGGAGATAAGTCAAAAAAGTCCCCTTGTCCTTTCTCCGGTGCAGTCTTAACCAGTAATTTAAGTAGCTGGTTATAATTAAATTAAAAATGGATTTTGCCTTTAATCCCCCCTTGATCCCCCCTTGATAAGGGGGGTGCCGATAGGCGGGGGGATCCCCCCTTAATCCCCCCTTGATAAGGGGGGTGTCTGACAACTTTTAACGCCTACCTACTTAGATAGTCAACTTACCAAAAGGCTCTAAAATATCTTGAGAGGAAGACTGGTTATAGCGGTAAGCGCTTGAGTGAGATACAGACCAAGCCTTGCCTAGCATGGTTTATAGCTCGTGACACTGTACTTCATACGACTGCACACCGCTATATTCTCTGGGTTTCCCCAGAGAATGTCCCGATCAGCAATCAATGGCTACCCTCAAGGAGAAAATCAAGGGAAAGATGGGCAATATTTTAAGTGTGGCGCCGATGATGGATTATACCGATCGCCATTTTCGCTATTTTTTGCGACAAATTAGCCGTCGTCCCCTTCTCTACACGGAAATGATCACGACGATGGCAATTAAACACGGTGATCGCGATAAGTTGCTGGGGTTCTCCCTAGCAGAAAAACCTCTAGCTTTGCAGTTAGGGGGTGATAATCCCTATCTTTTGGCAGAATGTGCTAAAATAGCCGAAGATATGGGTTATGACGAGGTAAATCTCAATGTGGGTTGTCCTAGTTCCAGGGTAAAAGAGGGCAATTTCGGCGCTTGTTTGATGGCTAACCCGGAATTAGTCGCTAGGGGAATATCGGCAATGAATCAAGCTGTATCGATTCCCGTGACTGTAAAACAGAGAATTGGCATTGATCATCAGGATAGTTACGAAAATATGGCGAATTTTGTCCGTATTGTTGCGGATGCGGGTTGTCAACGTTTTACCATCCATGCGCGTAAAGCTTGGTTACAGGGATTAAGTCCCAAGGAAAATCGCACCGTTCCCCCTTTACGTTACGATGATGTTTATCGCCTAAAAAATCAGTTTCCCCATTTGTTTATTGAAATTAATGGCGGTATCATTAATTTAGAACAGGCTAGACAACATTTACAATTAGTAGATGCGGTCATGATCGGTCGGGCAGCCTACGATAATCCCTATTTATTTGCCACAGTCGATCGAGATTTTTATGGGGAATCGGTTACTCCTCCTACCCGGGAAGAAGTAATCAAAAAAATGCTTCCCTACATCGATGAATGGGTGAGTAAAGGTTATAAATTACACCAGATCAGCAAACATCTTTTACAGCTTTTTGCCGGTCAGCCCGGAACTAAGGCTTGGAAGCGTTATATTAGTGAAAATAGCCATTTTCCTGGGGCCGATTCCAGGGTAATCTGGCAAGCTTTACAGCAGGTAAACTCCCTAAATGATCTGGCTAATCTGTCAGCTTCCCATTGATTTATTTTCCTTTCTATGATTACCCAATCCTCAATTACTGCTGGGGTAAAAAATTCAGCTATGGCGGATTTTGTTTATCAACCTCCCCAGGCAGCTATCACAGCTAAACGTATTTTAATTAAACCTAATTTAGGTTATCCTGTGCCACCACCAGTAACGGTTAGTCTGCCGGTATTAAGTCAAGTTTTGCGGGGATTGAGAGGGGTAAATCCTGGGGCAGAAATCATTTTATTAGAGGGAGTTTGTTCGGCTATTTCTTTGAGAGAAATTATCGATATTTTGGGTGTAAAATCTATTCTCGATCCTGGAATAACTATTCTTGATGCTGATAGTTTACCACAGCAAGAATATCCGAATCTTTCCCCTTCTCCTGTCCGTTTTCCCTCGATGTTTGCCCCTAAAATTATCGAAGAAGTGGATTGTCGGATCACGATTGGAACCTTAAAACGCACCCATTTAAAGGATAAACCCTTGATTTCTGCTTCTTTAAAAAATCTCTATGGACTCTTTCCCCGTAGTCATTATAAAGCCCGTAGTCCTAACTCGCGGGGGCAATTACATCGCCCCTCCGTACCGCTAATTTTACAGGATGTTTATTTTTGTATCGGTCATCTTTTTGATGGGGCAGTGGTGGACGCTAATCTCAAATATTTTAGTAGTAATTGGCGACCGGATCGAGGAAAATCTATTCCTCTCGGTCAAGTGTTTTGGGGTGATGATATGATTAGCGTGGATCGCAGTGCTTGCCTGTTAGGTGATGAACCGATGCCGAGTTATTTAAATGCGATCGATTTGCTTCGTTCTCAACTTTTAAACGGAACTAATTAGGGTTAATAATTCTTGTTTCGCTAGTCTTTCTGGTTGACCGTGGATTGCTTGTAAGCTAAACGGCGCTTAACCTGCATGATCCAATAGCTATAACCCTTTTGGAGTCTATATCGGTGATCCGAAGTAAAAGCCGTTTAGCTTATCACCTATCACCCATAGACAATAATTTATCAGGGGATAAGACCAATATTTCTGGTTTGCTGCGTTTTAAAACCTAGAGAAAGATGAAGGTAAATTAGGTTAGGGTAATCAGTAATCAGCTGCTGTTTGCTTAGATGTATTTTGGACAAAATGATTTCTGCCCTGTTTTAGGATCTATATCCAGAGGCATTCTATCAATTATTAATATAAACGGCTCTTCGGTTTGTGTTATGCAATGGACTGGGGTTATAGGGGATATAACCCTTATGTAGAAAGGCATTTGGCGATTTTTGTCAATTGTTTTTGATCTAAAGCGAACTCATCAATTAAGTCTCTTGCCAGATAAGGATTTAGTCAATTTATGCCCCCCTATCGAACCATACCAAGTAACGAAGAGCCATATAAACTGAATTAGCGATGATTCAAATCCCTACCATTTCATCATCTGAAAGCCTTATCTTTTTGTAAAAGTAGTGACAAAATTTCCTTGAGTAGAACTTATTTTCAGTTAATAATAGTTGTTTGCTAACAGGCTCTGAAAAAAAAATTATCACATCAATTAAGTAGTCAAATACTAAAAATTTAACACAAAACAAAATTTAATTTAATCTATGTAAGAAATAATAAAATTTTTGATGATAAAAGGAATGGCCACATAAATTTGATCATCTTGCTGTTCTAGAGAAATCATTAAGCGTCTTTTCAGAGATTGAAGATTATTAATTAATTCTTTTGAGGATAAAATATTAGGATGTTTTTTAATTTGATTCATTGATATTCTATCCGGCTGATTGGCGAGAAATTTAAGTAATTGAATTTCACTGGTAATTAGAAAACTTAATGTTTCTCGCAAAACATCTATTAAGTCATGATCAAAAAAGGGTTGTTCATAACTTAAAAACTCAGCAATATTTCCTGCAAATAAGTCTCGAATTAGACTGCTAATAATTTTTAAATAAAGTGGGTTTCCTTCGTAGATAGATATTAATTCTTCGTAATACTCTTTACCTTGTAAGCTATAATCATTGATAATATGTTTGCTCTCATTACCTAGTCCAGATAACTCTAGAATCATAGTATCATTAAGCTCACGAATATATTCACAACTGTTAATGATAATACAGCTTTGATATTGTGTTTGCGATAAAATTGTCAAGAGAATACTGTATTCTTCATATCCTTTTTTATAAGAACCTAAAGATTGAATTGGGGAGAAAACCCAATTGACATCGTCAAGAATAATAAGATAACGATGTTTCTTTAAAATCTCCTTAAATTGTGTTATTTTATCAGAGGAATCATTGTTATAATTATCAGAATCTAATTCATGAGACACGCTAATTATTTCTCTAATAAGTTGTGATAAGGTTGGCAAGGATTTAAGGCTTTTATCTGACAGGGGGACAAGCAAGCTGAAAAGCTTATGTAGCATGGAATACAGACACAGACTCCCAAAAAAGATAAGTCATATTTACTATATATGACCTAAATAACGAAAATGATAAGTGAACTATACCAGAAAGTCTTAGAG
>NZ_JADBTX010000083.1:0-39923 GCF_020245945.1 Microcystis sp. M015S2 | reverse complement strand
TCTGAAATGGGGCGAAAGTCTGTGGACTCTGTGTAAGACAGTACATGGTTTTTTAACTGTGGTATGCGACGGTGGTGGAAGCAGAAACTTAAATCGTGAGGTTTAGGAATCGCCGCACTTTTAGGGCGGCGAGGATGTCAAGCCACTAACCCTTGCTCATTAAATACCCCTTGGAATAGGATGGAACTCAAATACCGTTCTCCGGAATCTGGCAAAATCACGACAATGGTTTTGCCTTGGTGTTCGGGTTGTTGTGCCAAGCGAGCGGCGACGGCAGCTGCGGCACCGCAGGAAATGCCGGAGATAATCCCTTCTTCCTTAGCCAATCTTTGGGCATAAAGAATGGCCTCTTCGTTGGAAACGGTTTCAATCCCATCCACGAGGGATAAATCCAGAACTTCGGGAATAAACCCCGCCCCAATGCCCTGAATTTTGTGAGGGCCGGACTTTAAGGGCTGACCTGCCCTAGCTTGGGATAGTATCGGGCTGGCTTCTGGCTCCACCGCTACCGATAAAATCGGTTTTCCTTGGGTCTTTTTGACATAGCGCGAAACTCCCGTAATGGTTCCGCCCGTTCCCACACCCGACACGAGAATGTCGATCGCCCCATCTGTGTCCTGCCAAATTTCGGGGCCGGTGGTTTCCTCATGGATGCGGGGATTGGCAGCATTACGGAACTGTTGTAACAACACATAGCGATCGGGATTAGATGCGGCAATTTCTTCTGCCTTTGCCACCGCTCCGGTCATGCCTTTAGTCCCTTCTGTTAACACCAGATTGGCTCCATAGGCGAGCAACAGTTTGCGCCGCTCCAAGCTCATGGTTTCAGGCATGGTCAGGGTCAGGGGAATCCCCTTAGCGGCGGCCACA
This sequence comes from Microcystis sp. M015S2, assembly GCF_020245945.1. Lineage (NCBI taxonomy): Bacteria > Bacillati > Cyanobacteriota > Cyanophyceae > Chroococcales > Microcystaceae > Microcystis > Microcystis sp. M015S2. The sequence continues at coordinate 39,053 of NZ_JADBTX010000083.1, read as the reverse complement.
AAGGCTAGGGCAATGCCTGTATTGCCACTGGTGGGTTCCACCAGTTCTTTGCCCGGCCCCAATAATCCCCGTTGTTCCGCATCCCAGATCATGGCCGCACCAATACGACATTTGACTGAATAGGCTGGATTGCGACCTTCAATCTTGGCCAGAACCGTGGCGTGACTGTTGCCAACGACTCGATTAAGGCGCACTAGAGGAGTCCGCCCGATCGACAAACTGTTATCTGCGAACCATTTCTTACTCACAAAATGGCAACTCCATGATCAAAATACGACAGTTCACCAGATTGGCTCATCTTGAATTCATTTAAAATTCATTTTGAATCCATTTACAATTCATCTTAGCCTACGCACTATCAACCTCTGGTCAAGCTAAACAAATCTTTACAATCAAGCGGGGCGGCCATCGCTGGAGTTGAAGAATCAAGGGATAGGAGGGCGGGAAGTGGAGATAAGCCACTCGCCGCTCTCCTATAACTTTTAAACAGGATTGAGCAAGAATAATGCCTGAAGCCGCAAAACTAAGGGGTTCAACCTAGTCGCAGTTTAGTGATAATTCTTTGACCATAGAGTTGAATTCCTTCTAACTTAGCTAGGGAGAATTTGGGTTTAATGGGAAGGATCAGTAAAGACATAAAACTCATCCGCAGCAAGCGATAAACAAGGATAGTTAAAGTCGTATGTTTTTCGAGACTGAGAAGATAACTATAGATATTATGAGTTAGTCTTAGATAACCATAGCGACGGGTGATAGAAGATGGTTCATGAATAATTTTAATCTGATTGGTAACAACGACTAAATAGCCTTGATTTGCGTATCTTCGGGAAAAATCAAAGTCTTCGTAGTAGAGAAAGTAATCGGGATCAAAATGGGGACAAGTGGAAAAATTAGAGAAGTTAATTAATAAACTGCATCCCGTCACCCAGTCGGGAATTAGATAGGGTTTATCTCGATAGTCTAAGGATTCCTCTACTACGTTAATTGTGCCGATTTTAGCATTAAATTTTCCCCAACCAAACCAGATTTTACCATCCGGTTCGTAAATTTCTGTACCAGCGATGGCAACTTCGGGATATTGCTGAAAAAATTTGCTGGCTTTCTCCAGAGAGTCCGGTAATAAGTAAGCGTCGGGATTAACTAACCAAACGATAGCTTCTCTGTCTTGTTGATAAATCCAATTAAGTCCCAGATTACATCCTTTCCCAAATCCTAAATTTTCCCCCGCTTCAATAATCTTGACTCTTTCCGCTGCTAGAGATTGGATATTTTTATCTTCAATGGAATTGTTAACAATGATGAGAGTAGCAAATAAGTCATCGTTGAGGGAAGCGATTAAACGCTTAATTAATTCCGCGCAGTTGTAGTTAACGGTCAATAGATAAATCATTACAGATAAAAGGTAGGAGTCACTGGCAATTAACAATTGTTAGAGCATAGCTTTCCCGTGAGAATTACTTTTTCTCAAGACGACAGAGATTAAATTTTTCGATTTTGGTGGGAAAGGGTTGACAACTTTGGAAGTCAATAACGAGATTTTCCTTGGCTAAATCCCCCACTATATCAGGGGATTTTTTATTAAAGTCTGTTTGCAGAATGTAGAGAGATTCTAGGGGAGTATTAGCAATAAATGTCTCGGCATTTTTTCGCATTAAAGTTCCCTCACTGACTCCCATATTTCCTCGCAATCGCACAAAACGAGTCGAAGCGGGAAAATGGGGAACTAGATAACCTGTTCCTTCATCTCCCCACATAACAATCGTGGAATTTTCGTAGGGTTGTAATGCTTGACTATCGATACCAAAATAATTATCTGACCATCCCATTCTCCACCAGTCTAAGGGTTTGACTGTAGCGGCAATTAAGGCAAAAATAGCGATAGAGATTATAAAAACTGTCCTTTTATGAGGATAAAGATAGGCAATAATCAGGATAATTACAACTGGTGTGATTAACTCTAAAACCATCAAGTAACGATAGATAGAAAAACCCTTTAACCAGATCAGATAGGCACTACAATAAAAAGGTAGTAAAAATCCGAGAATGGGTAAATGGACTAAACTATTTTTTTGCTCTAGAGAACGGCGAGAGGTGTACTGATAAATAATTACTCCCAGAAGAATAACAATTAAAAGATAGGCAATAGCAAAACGAGTCTCTTTAAATTTTACCTCAGCCACTAGGGTTTGTTCCTGCACAAAATAAAAGGGATAAAATAAAAATTGCCAAACATCTTTCGGTAAAAAGCGGGCATCTTGTAGGTTAAAATCCGTTTCGATATAGGGAGATTGAAAAATTTTGTTGAAAAAGGGAAAAAGGGGATTAGCAAAATTAGTCCACATTAGGATTATCCAATAACCCATCGTCAGGGAAAATCCCACAGCCATAGAGAAAATCAAGGTCATAAGATTACGCAGCTTTTCCCTGATGGTATTGGTTAAAAAACTAATCGCCACGATTAAACTGATACTATACAGTGCCGTGGTCAATTTTAGTCCTGTTGCTAGTCCGAAAAGCAATCCTGCAAAAATTATAGTTTTAACCTTAACCGGTTGATTACGACCAAGACAAGCGATAATTAAAAATAATCCTGCCAAAACAAAAACACTGCTGGTACTATCGCCGATACTGGTTCCCAACTCTGATAGAAAAGCTGCCCCAAAAATACTGATAATTGCTGCTGCTACGCTTAAAGTTATCTTGTATCTTTCGCCAACTTTATCGAAGGATTGATAAGTGATTAAATGAACCAACCACTGATTTAAACCGTGAAATCCTCCCAAGAAAAACCCGACCACCACAGGAGGTAGTTTTAAGTAATGGATAGCAACGAAAAAAGGAACATCCATCAGAGGATTAAAGAAAGTTTGTATCTGTGCTGGGAGGACATCATACTTAAAACGTCCCGTTAATAACATATAAGGATTATAAAAATGATAATTGCGTAAATCCCAGCTAACATCTTGACCTAAGATAACTGATAAAATCCCTAGTCCGATAAAATAAACTACTGCCCAGAAGAGGGGATGAGTCAGGGTGAACCGTTTTAATAATGCCATAATTTAATCAATAATTTTGGTGAATTCGACGAGAAAACTAACTCTGATAGGACTGTTTACTTTCAGCAAAAGCCAATCAGTTATTAGTTTTTATTGTGCCATTAAACCAATGACTAGCTCTGGGACGAGTCTGCCTTTTAGCTGATAGCTTTTTACTTGATATACCATGTTTGGCTAACAAATACAAACAGAAACTTTTAACTCCCAAAAACGTCTTTAGGCGAGTTGACCAAATTTTGATATACTAAGGTGATAAAATTGCCCACCATACTGACTCGATCGCTAATGAAGTCTAGAAAAGGGTTAATCTCAGTTAAGCAAGCTTATCTAAAAATTCTATCGGTCATCCTAGTTCTGGCGATAATTGGTTTATCGGTAGTCAGAAACTATAGTATCACTTGGGACGAACCGATCGAAGTGGATATGGTCAATCATAATCTCGAATATATCCGAGAAAACAAGCCCATATCAGAAATGTCGCGTCATTACGGCTTTTATTTTAACTACATATCCCAACTTATCTACGAAACCAAAGAAAATTTTTTCCCTGCTACTGCCAATCTTCCCCCCAATCCCACCGATAAGGAGGAATGGCTATCGAGGATCTGGCAAATAACCCGGGTTAAGCACGTCGTCACCTTTCTTTTTTCCCTGATTACCTATCTATCGGTGGTGGGAATCGTCGCTATCCTAGCAGGAATCGAATCTGCTTGGTTAGGTGCGCTAATTTTAGCCCTATTTCCCGCTTTTTGGGGTCATAGCTTCTTTAATCCCAAAGATATCCCCTTTGCGGCCATGTTCACCCTCGGAACCTTCACCGGTTCCCTATTGCTAGATAAATATTTTCAGTCCGAAAATCAAGCTATTAAACTAGGATTTAATCGTTTAACCGTTTATTCTGGTCTCTACGGGATTCTAGCTGGTTTAATTACCGGAATTCGCATCGGTGGCTTTTTTATCCTCTTTTATCTCATCTTCGCCCATCTGGTGGCCCGATGGAATTTAAAAACAATCCTCAAAACTCTCTGGCGTTTTCTGCCCCTATACGCAGTTATTATACTTTTTTGGGCAATAACCACCTATATAGTCTATCCTGCTGCTTGGAGAAACCCGATTACTTGGTTTATCGAAGCGATAACCCTCATGTCAAAGTATAACATCTGGGATAATACGGTTCTCTTTGACGGTCAAAATATCCCCGGTCGTTCCCTACCTTGGTACTATCTACCCCGGCTATTTTCCCTCACCACCCCCGTCCTCCTGCAAATCGCCGCCCTGGTCGGTGTAATTGGGATTTTGACAAAAATGACCAAATTAACGCCAACCCAGCGTGCTTGCGCCCTAATCACCCTACTGCAAGCGTTTTTACTGCCTACCGTTGCTATCCTGCGTCACTCTACCCTCTACGACGGCATCCGTCACTTTTTATTTGTCATTCCCGCCCTAGCAGCGATCGCAACCACAGCCATTATTTGGACATACCATAAACTCAAGCGAAAGTCAATAAAAATCTTTCTAACGACCCTGCTAATTCTCAACTTTAGCCTCATTGTCTATGACATGATTAGCCTGCATCCCTACGAATACACCTACTATAATCGCGCCTACGGAGGCTTAAAAGCAGCCCAAGGTCAACAGGAAACCGATTACTGGGGATTAAGTCTCAAAGAGGGGATGGAATGGCTTAATCAAAATGCCGCCGCTAACTCTACCATTGTCGTTGCCGGTCCGATATTTGCGGCGGAAATGGTAGAGAATCACCAACGAAACCTGACAATGATTTATCGAGATGACTTTGCTTGGGGAAAGGCCCCCGACCCCGATTATTACATGGGTTTATCCCGATACGATTATTTCCAAGCTTTCCCCCATTGTCCCATTGTTCACGCCGTCCAACGCCAAGACACCCCCCTAACCATCATTAAACGTTGTCCTCAGCTATGATCGAAATGACCGCTATTCCGCCGATTTCCTTGCAAAACTACCGTATCGCTGCGATTATTCCCTGTCACAACGAAGAACTAACGATCGCTAAAGTGGTCTCCCAATTTCAAACTTTTCTGCCAGAAGCGGAAATCTATGTCTATAACAACCGCTCTAGCGATGATACCGTGACCGAGGCCCTGAAAGCTGGGGCGATCGTGCGTCAGGAAATCCAACCGGGGAAAGGCAATGTTGTCCGGCGAATGTTTGCCGATATCGAGGCCGATATCTATATTCTCATCGATGGTGATGATACCTACGAAATTGCGGCAGTACGTCGCTTAATTGCACGAATGCTGGGGGAACAATTGGATATGGTCGTCGGTGCGCGTCGGGAAGCGGCAAAATCCTCCCAGGCTTATCGTCCTGGCCATCGCGCTGGTAATCTATTTTTAACAGGATTGGTGAAATTTCTGTTTGGAGCGCGTTTAATCGATATGCTCTCCGGTTATCGTGTCTTTTCTCGTCGTTTCGTCAAATCTTTTCCCGCTTTGTCCAATGGTTTCGAGATTGAAACCGAGTTAACTATCCACGCTTTAGAATTAAAAATTCCCTTCGCTGAAGAACCAACCCTCTACGGAGAACGTCCCGAAGGTTCCCAAAGTAAGTTAAAAACCTTTCAAGATGGCTGGCGGGTATTGGGAACCGCTATCTTACTTTTTAAAGAAATTCGTCCTTTTCTCTTTTTTAGCCTTGTCTCGCTCATTTTGGCGGTTATTTCGGTGATCTTGGCGATTCCCGTCCTGTTTGAATACCTCGAAACCGGCTTAGTACCACGTTTTCCCACCGCTATTTTATCGGCCTCGATCATGCTTTTAGCCTTTTTAAGTTTGACCTGTGGTATGGTCCTCGATTCCGTCTCCCGGGGACGAAAAGAGATGAAACGAATGGCTTATCTAGCTAACAGTTGGCTGAAAGGTTAGGGAAAAAGTTCACTAAACATACAGGTCTAGGTAACATCTATCTGGGGTTAAACCGTGTCTAACCGTTGCAGCACGGAGGAGGGTTTTTTGTCAATAAATTCCGCCGGTGGGATTTGATATTTAATCAGATTGGCTAATTCCTGTAGTTGGCTGATGGCTTCCGCGCCTTCGAGTTTCATTAACTCTCGATCATCGCGCATTTCTGTCCAGGTGATGCCGTAATCGGACACGAGAAACCGAATTAGATGGGTTTCCCCCAATCCCACCATAAAAGATGCGCTGTTCAGTTGACCGCCACAGGTGTAGCAGGATGCTAGATAACCTTGATTTTCTAATGCGATCGCTAAGGCCTGTAAATCCATGACTAAGTCTTTGACCAGTTGGCGATGCTGTTCTGCAAGTCGTTTAAACACAATGTTCCTCCTGATAACACTCCTCAATTACAAAACCTTAACACTTTTTTAAGATTCTTTCTTGAGAAAATAAGGTATGCGAACCAAGTTTTTTTACGGATGTTAAGTAACAAAATGTAAAGAACCCGATACCTAGGGTAGCGTGAATTCCTGAGCTCGCCAAGTATATGTAACTACAAAGCCACCATTCTATCCATCTTTCCACCCCCTCGATCCCAACTATTCCCATCATGCCTATTTTTAGAGTTTATGATCCGGTTTCGACAAAAAAGTTCGTAAATCTATATTGACAATTACATAAACCTATGCTTCTATGCCGGATGCGGAGGGGTGTAGGGTGTGGGGTGTGGGGTGTGGGGTGTAGGGTGTGGGGAGAATAAATAAAAATAATCTCCTGTCTCCTGACTCCTGATCACTGATTACTGATCACTGATCACTGATTGCTGATAAGATTGTTACGAAAATATAAACACGAAATTCTATAGTTAGCCATGACCCAAAACGGAAGCTCGAAGTCGATCGTTGTCTCTCCCTCGATCCTATCGGCGGATTTTAGTAAATTAGGAGCCGATATCGAGGCTGTGGATAAGGCAGGAGCCGATTGGATTCACGTTGATGTGATGGATGGTCGTTTTGTCCCGAATATCACCATCGGACCCCTGATTGTCTCCGCTATTCGTCCCTATACGAAAAAACCTTTAGATGTGCATTTAATGATCGTCGAACCAGAAAAATATGTGGCTGACTTTGCGAAAGCAGGTGCTGACATTATTTCTGTTCACGCTGAACATAACGCTTCTCCCCATCTCCATCGCACTCTTTGCCAAATCCGCGAACTCGGTAAACAAGCGGGTGTGGTGTTAAATCCCTCCACTCCCTTAGATTTAATCGAATATGTGCTGCATTTGTGCGATTTAGTCCTAATTATGAGCGTTAACCCCGGTTTTGGTGGCCAGAGTTTTATCCCAGAAGTTGTCCCCAAAATCCGTCAATTACGCCAAATCTGCGATGAAAAAGGCTTGGATCCCTGGATTGAAGTGGATGGCGGCTTAAAACCGGCTAATACTTGGCAAGTTCTCGAAGCAGGTGCTAATGCGATCGTAGCAGGTTCGGCGGTATTTAATGCCCCCGATTACGCAGCGGCGATCGAAGGTATCCGTAACAGCAAACGTCCCCAACCTCAATTAGCCACCGTTTAATTGCCGCAGGGGTGGGTTAGCTGTTGACTAATTATCTTAGTATTGGCACTAACCCACTCTGCTGATTTGTTCTAAAACCTGCCGCCATAAACCGGAATTAGAGACGGCTAAAACTTCGCTAGAATCAGCTTTTAGGGGATTACCCGACCAATCGCTAATTATTCCGCCCGCACCTTCAATAATCGGGATTAAAGCACAAAAATCGTAGTATTTCAGGTCTGATTCTAGGATTACCATCGGCATGGCAGTGCAGCCGGTGGCTAACATCATATAGTTATAACAATCACCCCCAAAAGCGGTACGTTTGCAGACGCTTTGCAGCTGACGAGCGATCGCTTGTTGTCGTTCTGTGATAAACATTAAGGGGGTGGTGGAGGCTAAACAGGCATTTTTTAAGACAAGTTCCCGATCTTGACAGTAGGGATTAACAATCATCCGGTTATTATAAAGACTGGCTTTTCCCTTCACTCCTAACCAGCGATCGCCTAAAATCGGTTGATCGACAATTCCTAAAATCGGTTGATTTTCTGCCACTAGGCCGATTAAAGTCCCAAAAATCGGTAATCCCTTGACAAAAGAGGATGTGCCATCGATGGGATCCAACACCCAATAACGACCACTTTGGGAGGGAATATTGGCTCCTTCTTCCCTAATAACCCCATCTTCAGGCAATTCTCGCCGAATAATCGCCACCATCGCCTCCTCAGCTTCTCGATCGGCGATTGTTACTATTGAGGAAACTTGATCGAGTTTTGTCTCGGTTTCTAGATCAGGCTGCCGAAAATAGCGCCGGATAATCTCTCCAGACGCGTCCGCTAATTGATGAGCTAGTTGGATAGTGCGATCGATATTCATCAATAAAAGTTATCCATACAGGAAAACAATAATGTTTATTTATGGTAAAGGGGAGATGGGGAATTATGAATTATGAATTATGAATTATCAGTGGGGAGATGGGGAGGTGGGAATTATGAATTATAAATTATGAATTATCAGTGGGGAGATGGGGGATTTAGCGGAAATTTCCCTATCACCCTAAATACCTATTGCGGCATCGAACCTAGAACTATCAATGGGTAACAGTTTGATTTTGACTCCATAATTAAATTAGTCAACGATCGACTCAATCTCAAGACGAGAAAAAATTAATCTATTAGGAGTTTAGCTGATGACGGCTTTTACGGAAAATGACCTAAAAAGGTTAGAAAATCTGATTATCAATGGACAAAAAGCGCTCGAAACTCGTTTAACCTCTCTGGAGAATGGACAAAAAGCGCTCGAAACTCGTTTAACCTCTTTGGAGAATGGACAAAAAGCGCTCGAAACTCGTTTAACCTCTCTGGAGAATGGACAAAAAGCGATCGAGAATAGCGTCGGAGAGATCAAAAGAGAAATTCAGGTCCTAGAGATAGGACAGACGGAAATTAAGGGAGAAATCAGGACTTTAGACGCAAAAATCACCGGTTTAAATGAAAGAGTGCAACTCATCGAGGCATCCGTGGGAAAAATTCCCGATTTAGCTGAAAAAATTGGGGAGGTAAAAAACTGGAAACAGATCGGTATATCGATTGTGACTGCTTTTGTGGGTGGGGTAATTGGTTGGTTAATTCGGGGAAAATAAAACTAGGCAATGTAACATAGTATTAAGCATTTGTATATTTTTATTAATTTTTATGGAACAGACAGCTTTAAATCTGATCGCGATTACCGTTTTTTCGATCACTCTTTCCGTATTTGTCACCCCTTTGCTGTCTATTTCGCCTTTTATTCCCGCTTTGGCTACTTTTAGCCTCTTGGGATTAGTCACCGTTGATACTCTCACCTTTAATAACCGAGGCGTGACTTTACTACTGGATGCTCTTTCTCCCAGTAAACACCGTCAAAGAGTTATTTACCACGAAGCCGGACATTTTCTCGCCGCTTATATTTTGGGTATTCCGATCGCCAGTTATAGTTTGACCGCTTGGGAAGCCTTTCGTCAAGGCCAAGAGGGAGTCGGCGGCGTTCAATTTGATTTAGCAGATTTAGGGCAAAAAGTCAAGAACTTTACCGATTTTCCTGCTTTTTTAGAGAGAATTTCTACGGTGTGGATGGCGGGAATTGCTGCCGAAACCTTAGTTTATGGTAAAGCGGCAGGGGGAGAAAGCGATCGATTTTATCTGCAATCGGCCTTAAAATTAGCGGGGGTTCCTGAGAATAATTATGCCCAAAAAGAGCGCTGGAGTTTATTACAGGCAAAAACTCTTTTAGAAAAACAACAGACTGCCTATCAAGCTTTAGTGATAGCTATGGAAAACAGGGCCAGTGTGGAAGAATGCTGTCGGGTGATTAGCGAAAGTTTAGTATAACGGGAAAAGTAATCAGGGATGAATTTGATGTTTTCCCCGTTAAATTATCAATCCGATCAGCGATTAGCTTTAATTGTGCGCGGAGCAGTACAAGGGGTCGGTTTTCGTCCTTTTGTTTATCGATTAGCAACGGAATTAAACCTAACTGGTTGGGTGAATAATACAGCAGCGGGAGTTTTTATTGAAGTTGAGGGCAATCGAGACAAACTGGAAACTTTTTTGACTCGATTATCTTTAGAAAAACCACCTCAATCGCTAATTGAAAATATTGAGACTCAATGGTTAAATCCCGTCGGTTATCAAAACTTTAGCATACGTCCTAGCAGCGGCGGTGAAAAAAATACAATTGTTCTGCCCGATTTAGCCACTTGTCCCGATTGTTTAGCCGATATTTTTGACCCGAATAATCGTCGTTATCGCTATCCTTTTACTAACTGCACTAACTGCGGTCCTCGCTACAGTATTATCGAGAGTTTACCCTATGATCGCAGTGCCACAACTATGAGGGGTTTTAATCAGTGTCCCGAATGTCAAAGGGAATACGAAAACCCTCTGGATCGCCGTTTTCATGCCCAACCGAATGCCTGTCCTCGTTGCGGACCCCAAATCAGTCTTTTAGACAGTCAAGGAACTGTATTAGCGGAAAAAGATCAAGCTTTAATCGCCACCGCTAGAGCAATTAAACAGGGAAAAATTATAGCGATCAAAGGATTAGGAGGATTTCACCTAGTTGTCGATGCAAGAAATACGGAAGCAGTGCAAAAATTGCGACAACGCAAACAGCGACCAGATAAGCCTTTTGCCGTGATGTATCCTAATCTTGAGTTAGTGAAAAACCACGGTTATGTCTCTTCTTTAGAATCGCAATTATTGCAGTCTCCTGCTGCGGCAATCGTCCTGATTAAACAGCGAAAAAATTATCTTTCTGCTGCCGTTTCTCCGGGTAATCCCTACCTAGGAGTCATGTTACCCTATACTCCCCTACATCATCTTTTATTAGCAGAATTAGGCTTTCCTATTGTAGCAACCAGTGGTAATCTAGCCGATGAACCTATCTGTATTGACGAAAAAGAAGCTTTAGAAAAATTAGGAAAAATCGCCGATTTATTTCTAGTTCATAATCGTCCCATAGTTCGACCAGTAGATGACTCTATTATCAGGGAAATGGCGGGAAAAGCGATGATTTTGCGCCGGGCGCGGGGATATGCTCCCTTTCCTGTTAAAGTTAATGAGGGAGATTTTCCCCCGATTCTGGCCGTGGGAAGTTATTTTAAAAATACCGTGGCTATCTACCAAAAAAATCAAGTTTTTATCAGTCAACATATCGGCGATTTAGATACAGTTAATGCTGTTAATCATTTTGAAAATATCCTCGATAGTTTAAAAAAATTATACGAGTTTGTACCAGAAATTATTGCCTGTGATGCTCATCCTGAATATCTAGCGACAAAGTACGCTTATAGCTTAAATTTACCCGTTATTCCCATTCAACACCATTACGCTCACGTTTTATCCTGCATGGCAGAACATCAGCTACAACCTCCGGTTTTAGGGGTTGCTTGGGATGGAACAGGATACGGTTTAGACGGCACAATTTGGGGGGGAGAATTTATCCATATTGCTGCCGATTCTTGGCAGCGAGTCGCCCATTTTAAACCCTGGCCATTACTGGGAGGAGAAAAAGCGGTTAAAGAACCCAGACGAGTAGCTTTAGGATTACTAGAAGTTATGGAAAATACTGATAGGATAAAATCAGCTTTTAGTGAACAGGAATGGTCTATTTTTAGGCAAATGTTAACCAAAAAAATTAATTGTCCTTTAACTTCTAGTGTCGGGCGTTTGTTTGATGGTGTGGCGGCAATTCTGGGTTTATGTTATCAATTAAGTTTTGAGGGACAAGCAGCAATGCAGTTAGAATTTGCCCTTGAGGGCATTAAAACGGAGGAATATTATAATTTTTCTTTATCCGCCGACTCACCCATAGTTATTGATTGGAATCAGATAATTGTAGGAGTTGTTGAAGATTTAGAAAAACAAGTAGAAATCGGCATAATTGCCGCTAAATTTCATAATAGTTTAAGTGAGATTATTGTAGAAATTGCACACAAAATAGGTAGAGAAAAAATTCTTCTGACGGGAGGTTGTTTTCAAAATCGTTATCTGACGGAAAGAACAATTAATCGCCTACAAGCTTCGGGATTTCAACCCTACTGGCAGCAAACTGTTCCCACTAATGATGGTGGTATTAGCCTTGGTCAAATTATCGGTGCTTTTTCTCAACTTAAACGGTTCTAGAATAGCCGACAATCTACATTTTTATTGGGTTATGTCAGCAGCGTTAAAGATCAACCACAGAGACAGAAAGAACACAGGGAGCCGATTTTTTTCTAGACTGTTGGGATTGTCGAAAATTGAAATCTTAGCTTAAACGATGCCACTCAACGATTTTATTGCCTACTTTCAAAATGATTGCTTGACCTAAACCGAGTTCTTGTGTCACATTAACTAGATGGGCGAAATTTTGACGAGTGATTGCTAGTCCCTGCAAACAGGCTAGAAAATCGAGACAGAGAACCGTAGAAAATTCCCAAGTTTGCCGGTAAATACGGCAATTGTCCGGTAAAAAAGCCACAAGAGTGCGAAAATGAGTCAAAGCGGCTTTCTCAAAATTGGCGCTAGTGCAGTCAAAAGACGAGTGCTGATAGCTCATAAAAACTTTGCCTGATAGGGAAAGAGCAGGGTTTCCCTCAGACTAGCACCTCGCTTCCGGGGATCACCTTCCCTTTAGAATTTCTCAATAGACTGGCAAATCCCCCCAGAGGGGTATCCTTACCCGCAAGCAAATTGCTAGAAGCTAGGTTTCTTCCCAGAGATAGTGTACTTTAGATATTGATGTCCTTCCGGCTGGCAAGATAACCTGTAAATTTCCCCACTCGTCCCCAGCGATAAAAGGCTGTATTTAGTCAAAAATCAAGTGTTGACTTTGATGCCAAACTTGCCTAGAAAAAAATGATGACAGCCTCAAGTTGCCGCTTAACTACTTGACTAATTAACTGATAACTGGTAACTAAAATTATGAATAATGCAATTGTCAAACCGAGAGATGTACAAGTAGCACCGATAGCCGCCGATACTTTTGTCTTTCGTTCCCGCACTTGGGACCGGTTAAAATTCGAGATCGAATACGGATTACAAAAGGGAACCACCGCCAATAGTTATCTGATTAAAGGTGAAAAGGTCGCTCTTTTTGATCCACCGGGGGAATCATTCTCGGCTATATTTTTAGAGGCTTTAACTAAAAGAATTGATCCGAAAACTATTGATTATATTATCCTCGGTCACGTTAACCCCAATCGTGCCGTCACCCTCAAGGCACTTTTAGAAATCGCGCCTCAAGTCACTTTTGTTTGTTCTAATCCGGGGGCAATTTCCCTGAAAAAAATTCTTGAAACCGAAGCATTAAATCTGTTCGTTGTCAAGGGGGAAGAAATATTAAATTTAGGAGCAAACCATCAATTAGAATTTATCCCCACTCCTAACCCCCGATTTCCCGATCAACTCTGTACCTACGACAGCAAAACCGATATTCTCTACACCGATAAATTATTCGGAGCGCACGTTTGTGGCGACCAAATTTTTGATGAGGGTTGGAGCGTTTATAACGAAGATCGGCGTTATTATTTCGATTGTCTCATGGCTCCCTATGCCAGCCAAATTAGCAACGCTTTGGAGAAATTAGCCGCTAAATCGCCCTTATTTTATGCCGTTGGTCACGGTCCTCTGGTGCGTTACGCGATGCACGAATTGACCCTTTCCTATCAACAATGGTTAGCAGTACAAAAGTATCAAGAGTTGACAATCGCCCTGATTTATGCCAGTGCCTACGGCAACACCGCCACCCTTGCTCAAGCGATCGCCATGGGGATCACGAAAGCGGGAGTAGCAGTGACGGCGATTAATGCCGAGTTCGCTGAACCGGACGAGATCAAAACGGCGATCGAAAAAAGTGTCGGTTTTATCTTTGGTTCCCCCACTTTGGGAGGACACGCACCGACTCCCATCCAAACCGCCTTGGGGATTACCCTAGCAAATGGTGATAAAAGCAAGCTGGTGGGGGTTTTTGGCTCCTACGGTTGGAGTGGGGAAGCGGTCGATCTTTTAGAAGGTAAATTCCGGGATGGCGGTTATCGCTTCGGTTTTGAGCCAATTCGGGTTAAATTTAAACCGACGGAGGCAGTTTTAAAGACCTGTGAGGAAGCAGGAACCGATTTCGCTCAAGCAGTCAAAAAAGCTCGCAAAAGCAGACAACCGAAAACTAATGTTAACCAATCCCAAAGCGATCGGCGATCGCAGGCCCTGGGACGTTTGGTGGGTTCTCTCTGTATCGTCACCTGCGAATTGGGGGAATTGCGCGGCGCCATGTTAGCCTCTTGGGTGTCGCAAGCGACGTTCACCCCCCCCGGATTGACTATTGCCGTGGCGAAAGAACGAGCGATCGAGTCTCTGCTCTATAGCGGTACGCCTTTTGTCCTTAATATCCTCCAAGAAGGTCAACATTTGGCTTTAATGAAGCATTTTCTTAAACCTTTTTCCCCCGGAGAAGATCGTTTTGCTAATATCGAAACCACTAAAGCTGAGAACGGTGGGCCGATTCTGGCCGAAGCGCTCGCTTATCTGGAATGTCGGGTAGAACAACGAATGGAGTGCGGTGATCATTGGTTGATTTATGCGATCGCAGAAAAAGGTAAGGTTTTACACCAGGGTTTAACCGCTATCCATCATCGCAAATCCGGCAGTTATTATTAATTTGTCGTTATGATCATTTCAGGGGGTGTTTTCAGGCAGGATAACCCACCCTGATTGGTCTAAAAATATATTCTTATGAAAAGCATTGTTTTAATTGTTGGCTTTGAAACCTTTAACAGGAATTTGTATCGGCAATCGGGCCTGTTGGCTAGTTCTAAATGTCCCGATTTAGAGGTAAAAGTATTTAGCGATAAATCCTTGACGAGCGAACCGGAAATAGTCGAGCAAGCTTTAGCCACTGCCGACGTTTTTTTTGCTAGTTTGATCTTCGATTACGATCAAGTTACTTGGCTGCGGCAACGAGCGGCAGAGATTCCGATTCGCTTAGTTTTTGAGTCTGCTTTAGAGTTAATGAGTTTAACCCGTTTGGGAGAATTTGCCATCGGGGATAAACCAAAAGGAATGCCAAAACCAATTCAATTTATCTTGAGTAAATTTTCCAGTGGCAAGGAAGAAGATAAGTTAGCCGGTTATCTCAGTTTCCTCAAAACTGGTCCGAAACTGCTGAAATTTATTCCCGCTAAAAAAGTTCAAGATTTGCGTAATTGGTTAATTATTTACGGTTATTGGAATGCGGGAGGAACTGAAAATGTTGCCGCTATGTGTTGGGTAATTGCCCAAAAATATCTAGGATTAAAAGTACAGGAAATACCCGAAGTTATTGAAACTCCTAATAAGGGACTATTACACCCCGATTGTCAGGGTTATTTTCTCACTCCCCAAGAATATTTGACTTGGTATCAAAAAAATAAATCCCTTGATAAACCAGTGGTGGCACTGCTGCTTTATCGGAAGCACGTTATCAGTAAATTGCCCTATATTAATCAATTAATCCGTCATTTTGAAACGGCTAATTTAATTCCCCTACCCGTGTTTATTAACGGAGTAGAAGGCCATACAATTGTTCGGGATTGGTTAACCACAGACTACGAAATTCAGCAAAGAAAAAAAGGAATCATTGAAACTCCTTCTTTAAGTGAAGATGCGGTGACAGTAGATGCAATTGTTTCGACGATTGGCTTTCCTTTGGTGGGGGGTCCTGCGGGTTCTATGGAAGCAGGAAGACAGGTAGAAGTGGCTAAACGAATTCTGTCCGCTAAAAATATTCCTTATCTTATCGCTGCCCCTTTATTGATTCAAGATATTTATTCTTGGACAAGACAGGGAATCGGTGGTTTACAGAGTGTGGTTCTATACGCTTTACCGGAATTAGATGGAGCAATTGATACGATTCCTCTGGGGGGATTAGTGGGGGAAACTATCTATTTAATCCCCGAAAGATTACAGCGTTTAACTGGACGTTTAAACAGTTGGATTAAGTTACATAAAACCCCTCCCCAAGAACGCAAAATAGCCATCATTCTCTATGGATTTCCCCCTGGTTATGGGGCAGTTGGTACGGCAGCTTTATTAAATGTTCCCCGGAGTTTGGTTAAGTTTTTACAAGCTTTACAAGCGCAGGGTTATAATGTGGGAACAATTCCCGAAGACGGGGAAGAAATTATTCAAAAAGTTAAATTTGCCGATGATGAAAATCTCTCTAAACAAAATCGTTTATCGATAGAAACTTTAGAAAATTGGCTAGGTTATCTGTTAACTTCTCGCATTGAAAAACACTGGAAATCTCTGAAAGATGCGGGGATAAAAACCATTGGCGACCAGTATCATTTAGGGGGAATTGAGTTAGGTAATATCTGGATTGGAGTGCAGCCACCTTTAGGAATTGCTGGGGATCCGATGCGGTTAATGTTTGAAAAAGATTTAACTCCTCACCCTCAGTATGCAGCCTTTTATCAGTGGTTACAAAAAGATTTTAAGACCGATGCGATCGTTCATTTTGGTATGCACGGAACCGTCGAATGGCTGCCGGGTTCACCCCTAGGAAATACTGGTTATTCTTGGTCAGATATTTTATTAGGAGATTTACCGAATTTATATATTTATGCCGCTAATAATCCCTCGGAATCTATCCTAGCTAAACGTCGCGGTTATGGGGTGTTAATTTCCCATAATGTGCCTCCCTACGGACGAGCGGGATTGTATAAAGAATTGATGATTTTACGAGATTTGATTGCAGAGTTTCGAGAAAATCCTGAGAAAAATTACGCTTTAAGAGATAGTATCCTGCAAAAGATTATTGATACAGGTATCTCTAAAGATTGTCCTTTTCTGGAAGCAGAAAAACAGGGAATAGAATTCACTTTAGAAAATGCCAAATTATTTAGCCGCTATGCACTAACCGATTATTTTGTCAAGGTGTATAATTACCTACAAATCGTCGAACAAAGACTATTTTCTTCCGGTTTACACACCCTAGGAACTGCTCCCAATCAGGAAGAATTAAAAGGTTATCTTGATGCTTATTTTACCGATTTATCTGAGCGAGAATTTCAGCAAATTATCGCTGATGAAGCAACCAATGAAAAGCTTAAAGAAGGTATTGCTATTAAAAATTTATTAGGACAAAATAGCGAGGAATTAACTAATCTTTTGCGGGGATTAAATGGGGAATATGTACCCCCAGCACCGGGGGGTGATTTACTCCGGGATGGTGCGGGAGTTTTGCCCACAGGACGCAATATACACGCTTTAGATCCCTACCGGATGCCTTCCCCAGCAGCTTACACGCGCGGACGAGAAATCGCCAAAAAACTGCTAGAACAAAACTTAACCGAAAAAGGAAAATATCCCGAAACTGTAGCGGTTTTACTCTGGGGATTAGATGTGATTAAAACTAAAGGTGAATCCTTAGGTATTCTCTTAGAATTAGTCGGTGCGGAACCAGTGAAAGAGGGGACAGGAAGAATTGTCAGGTATGAATTAAAACCTTTAGGGGAAATTGGACACCCGCGCATCGATATTCTGGCTAATTTATCGGGAATTTTTCGGGATACTTTTATCAATATTATCGAGTTATTGGATGATTTAATGCAGCGGGCAGCCGAGATAGAAGAATCGGAAAATGATAATTATATCCGTAAGCACTATTTAGCCTTAAAAAGTCAAGGAATTGACAATGCCAGCGCTCGTTTATTTTCCAATCCTGCCGGGGATTTTGGCTCTTTAGTTAATGACCAAGTAGTGGAGGGAAATTGGGACAATGAAAACGAATTAGCGAAAACTTGGGAAAAGCGTAATGTTTTTAGTTATGGTCGTCAAGATAAGGGACAAGCGCGGCCAGAAGTGCTACAACAGTTATTAAAAACCAGTGAAAGTATTATTCAAGAAATTGACTCGGTAGAATACGGTTTAACCGATATTCAGGAATACTACGGCAATACAGGAGGATTAAAATTAGCCGCAGAAAAACAAAGCGGTAAACGGGTGATGACGAGTTTTGTCGAGAGTTTTTCCAATGATACAACTCCCCGCAAATTAGAGGAGGTTTTGCGCTTAGAATACCGCAGTAAATTACTCAATCCTAAATGGGCCAATGCCATGGTTAATCAAGGTTCCGGTGGGGCCTATGAAATCTCCCAAAGAATGACCGCTTTAATTGGTTGGGGCGGTACGGCTAATTTTAGTGACGATTGGGTGTATGATCAGGCAGCCGATACCTACGCTTTTGATGCAGAAATGGCGGAAAAATTGCGTCAAGCTAATCCCGAAGCTTTCCGTAATATTGTCGGTAGAATGTTAGAAGCACAGGGTCGCGGTTTTTGGCAAGCAGACCCCGACAAATTAGAGAAATTACAGGAATTATATCAATTGACCGATGAAAAGTTAGAAGGGGTTACTTAGGGTTTGCTGAATAAATCTAAAAACCTTCTTGGATAATATCTTTAGGCTTTTTTGAAATCAAAAAGTGCCAGCGATTGGAGTGATTGGGGGGAAAATTCAGGTACTTTTTCCCCGAAACTTAGGTAATTGACTCCCTGAAAATGGGTAAAACCCCACACCCCACACCCTGACACCAGGAAAAACTTTTTGCCGCAAACCCTACTTAGGGTTTTTATGGCAACAGGGAATCCTTGTGATAATCTGATTTTCCTCCTGTTTTACTCAGCAGAAGGATATTTTCAATCAGGATTGATTTTTCTAACGCTTTAGCCATATCGTATAAAGTCAAGGCTGCCACAGATACCGCCGTTAAAGCTTCCATTTCTACCCCAGTTTCCGATTTTGTCACCACTTCTGCCCGAATTTCGTAGCCGGGTAACTCTGCTTTCGGGATAATCTGAACATTGATTTTTTGCAGGGGTAAGGGATGGCAAAGGGGAATTAAACAGGAAGTTTGTTTGGCCGCCATAATTCCCGCTAGTCTGGCCGTCCCTAAAACGTCACCTTTAGGCGCATTTCCCTGTTCTATGGCTTCAAAAGTCGTTTTTAGCATTCTCACTTGTCCTAGGGCGATAGCAGTGCGTTTAGTGGGTATTTTCTCCGATACATCCACCATCTGGGCCTGTCCTTGGCTGTCGAGATGAGATAATTTTTCTTTACCCTCTTGCGTCATTGAATGAACCTGTGCTATAGTAGTTTACTGTTGAGAAAAACAAGGGCTTGTAGCTTAGTGGATTAGAGCGTGTGGCTACGGACCACAAGGTCGGGAGTTCGAGTCTCTCCAAGCCCGTTAGATACAATGGCATATACTACAGGAATTAGGAACCATAGGTTCCTAATTCCTTTGGTTTTTTACCCCATCTCCCCCAAGTCCCTAATATAGCACAAGTGTATTTATTTTTTCTGCAAGGGGACTGAGGTTAAATTGAAGTAAACCAGAATTCAAAATAGGAAATAGCGCTGGGCCATGGGTAAAACCGTAGCCGGTTCACAGATTAATAATTCCCCGTCAGCACGCACCTCGTAGGTTTCAGGATTAACTTCCATGCGCGGCAAAGCGTCATTAAGCTTCATACTAGCCTTACTGATATTGCGCGTATTCGACACTGCCACGGCGGTTTTTTTCAGCTTTAACTTCTCAGGAATGCCCGCTTTCATAGCATATTTAGAAACAAATGTCAAGGAAGTTTTGGCGATCGCACCACCAAAAGAGGCAAACATGGGACGCATATAAACCGGTTGGGGTGTGGGAATACTGGCATTAGCATCGCCCATTTGCGCCCAGGCGATTAAACCGCCTTTCAGGACAATTTCCGGTTTTACGCCAAAAAATGCCGGTTTCCAGAGAACCAAATCGGCTAATTTGCCCACCTCGATGGAACCGACATAATCGGAGACACCATGGGTAATAGCAGGATTAATCGTATATTTAGCAATATATCGTCTTGCCCGCAGATTATCATTCTCTCCCGTTTCCCCGGTCAGTCTGCCTCGTTGTACCCGCATTTTGTGGGCAGTTTGCCAAGTGCGGATAATTACTTCTCCCACCCGTCCCATCGCTTGAGAATCGGAGGAAATGATGCTAAAAGCCCCTAAATCGTGGAGAATATCCTCGGCGGCAATAGTTTCGCGGCGGATGCGGGATTCGGCAAAGGCCACATCTTCGGGAATACTCCGGTCTAGATGATGACAAACCATCAACATATCGAGGTGTTCCTCTAAGGTATTCGTCGTATAGGGACGGGTGGGATTAGTAGAGGAGGGTAAAACGTTCATTTCCCCGCAAACCCTGATAATATCGGGAGCATGACCACCGCCGGCCCCTTCCGTGTGGTAGGTGTGAATGACGCGATTTTTAAAAGCGGCGATAGTTGCCTCGACAAAACCGGCCTCATTGAGAGTATCGGTATGAATCGCCACCTGCACATCGTACTTATCGGCCACGCTTAAACAGGTATCAATGGCTGCCGGAGTGGTTCCCCAATCTTCATGGAGTTTTAAGCCAATTACCCCCGCTTTTACCTGTTCCGCTAGTCCTTCCGGCTGACTGCTATTGCCTTTACCCAAAAAACCCAAATTCATCGGGAAAGCTTCGGCCGCCTCTAGCATTCGATAGATGTTCCATTCTCCCGGGGTGCAGGTGGTGGCATTAGTTCCCGTTGCAGGTCCGGTCCCGCCACCAATCATCGTGGTAATCCCCGACGCGATCGCTGTCTCAATTTGTTGGGGACAGATAAAATGAATATGGGCATCAATCCCCCCTGCTGTCAAAATCATCCCCTCCCCGGCCAATGCCTCGGTGGCAGGACCGATGATAATATCGACATTATCTTGAATGTGGGGATTGCCCGCTTTACCGATTTTATAAATTTTGCCGTCTTTAATGCCCACATCAGCTTTAACGATGCCCCACCAGTCGAGAATTAGGGCATTAGTAATCACCAAATCCACCGCCCCATCTTCCCTAGAAATGGGGGATTGGCCCATCCCATCGCGAATTACTTTACCGCCGCCGAATTTTACCTCATCGCCGTAGGTGGTGAAATCTTTTTCGACTTCGATAAATAATTCCGTGTCTGCGAGGCGAACTTTATCTCCGACGGTGGGGCCGTAGGTTTCTGCATAGGTGCGGCGATCGATGCGATAATTCATAGGGGGAATTCTTGAAAATCGACATTGATTATACGATCAATTTTCCAGGAATTATCGCTTTTTAGGGATTTTCTTCCATTTTTAATCTGGCTCATTTTCCAGGATTTCTTTGGCTTTCAGTAAAGCTTGGCGATGTTCTTCGGTGACGGTGGGATATTTTAAACCGAGGGATTCGAGGGTGTGATAAATAACCGCCCCCACAGCTAAACGAGTAAACCATTTGCGATCAGCCGGGATAATATACCAAGGGGCCCATTCGGTACTGGTATGATTGAATACCTCCTCGTAGGCTTTCATGTAATCACCCCAAAAAGCTCTTTCTTTGACATCATTTTCGGAAAACTTCCAATTTTTTTCGGGGCGATCAATTCTTTCTAAAAATCGTTTTTTCTGTTCTCCTTTAGAAACATTGAGAAAGAATTTTAGGACAATAACCCCATTGTTAACCAGATATTTTTCAAAATTATTAATCTCCTCAAAACGTCGCTGCCAAACTTTCTTGGTTCTGTCTTCCGGGGGGAGTTTTTGCCGTTCCAATAAATTTTGATGGACGCGCACGACTAATAATTCTTCGTAGTAAGAACGATTAAAAATACCGATACGACCCCGCTCCGGTAAAGCTTTATAATATCGCCAGAGATAATCGTGATCTAGTTCTTCGGCCGAGGGAACTTTAAAGCTAAATACCTGACAGCCTTGGGGATTTAAGCCCGACATAACGTGTCTGATCGTACCATCTTTACCCGCCGCATCCATGGCTTGTAGATTAATTAACAAGGCATAGGTATCCTGGGCATAGAGTTTATCTTGAAACTCGGCCATTTTTTCGATTCCCTGTTGCAGCAGCAGCGTGGCATCTTCTTTGGTGATATAGTCGGGCTTAAACCCAGGATCGTAGTCTTTGTGCAGAGAAATTTCTTTACCCGGTGGCACGATTAAGGATTGTAAAAATGCGTGGCGATCAATTTTGCTGACCATGCTCTTCTCCTTGATTGTTTTGACCCCTAAGATTACATTGTAGCACTTTTGCTCGGAAAATATCTAACCCTTGAACCGGCGAGCCAAAGATGAAGTGGCAGCAATGACCGAGAAACAAGTATATTTAAATACTCGATTTTAGCGACTCCTCATCTGACGAGAAAGTAAAGAATAATTTTTAGGCGATCGCAAATTCGGTAAACTGTCGCACTTCGGGAGGTTGAAAAGCTAAAACTATCTCACTGCTGGGAATTCCTAAGCGCATTAATTCCGTGGCGATACCTGCTTCTGTCCAATCTTCTTCAATATAAATTTTGTCATTCTTTAGGCGAAGATAAACGGAAATAGCTTTAATTCGTTTGCCATTTTTCCAGCCAATATTAAACCAAAGATATTGGCTACTATCATCGTCAAATATGAATATTTTTTTTATGTCTTGATCGGGTAGTTGTGAGGAAATATCTGCATATTCTGTGAGAATTTTCTTGATTATGCTTTGATAATAATTTAGTTTATCCATTGGACGATTTCCGACTGATTAGTGTCAACAATTAACAATAAAATTTTATACTTTTGCAAGATTATTTGTATGGCAGCTTGAGCGAAAAACTTTTCATAAATTTCTTGTCTGATCGCTAAATAAACTCGTGTTTCTGGCAGGGCAAGCACATCTTAACAATCCTTGACAAAATGAACTTTATGTGAGTTGCTTGCCCGGAGAGCGATTCAGGCATATTTGAGGAGAATTGGCTATCTCAATTGTTAAGCAAAAATCGACCAAATGGGTCGATTTCGTAACTATTCTGATTGACTGGTATCACCTGAAATGCCCACACAGCAAGCAGATAACAAAATTGACCAATTGTCAATTGAGATGCGCTCACCCTGGTAGAAAGAGCCGTAAACTTGATTAACAATCGTCCTCGAAAATGTCTTGACTATCGTACCCCGAATGAGGTATTATATAATCATAGATCAGACGGGGATGCAATTCGGACGTGAATTGGCGTTGTGATAGCCACCGTTTTCCTATATAATTAATTCCATATAATACGAAAAAATGACAAATTCTATGCGAAAAACTCTGTTAGTTTTTATCGCCCTACTAATTTTAGGAGGAATTGCTCCAAAATCAATATCTTCTGCTACAGACTTAGAGGTAGTGGAAGTTTCCTTGACGAGCGGAGTTGATCGCAAAACCCGTGAAAAATATGATAGCATCGTCCCAGTGCTCTGTGAAAACTCCAACTATATTGATAACGAATCTCCTATTTTGTACTCTCGAATTAATAGCAAAGTTTTTTTATGGACTCGAATCAGATCTAATAGGGCAGTAAATTTACTACATAGGTGGTACAAAGAAGAGATTTTTTATAAGACACCATCTTCCTTTTATGATTCCGTACAAAGTATTCTTATTCTTTTAAGATTCGTTCCTCCAGGCACAAAATGGGCAGAACTATCTCAGGTTCAACTTCCTGTGAATTCTTCAACATCTTGGAAAACATGGAGTAACTATGATTTCTCGAAACCTCCCAGTCCTGAAGGCAAATGGAGAGTTGACGTAGTTGACTCTAAAAATACCTCTGAAATACTCTGCCGTGTTACATTTAAAGTTAATACCGATGATTAATTTTCAGGTTCTTCCGAACTTACACTGTAGAAAATTCCCCAAGCTCCCTCTCTGTCCAGCAATGCTCTAAAGTTGATAAATATCAATCTAACAAAAACTCAAAGCCCTAGTATACAAGCTTTACAAGCATGAGTTGTTGATAGTTTTGCATAACAGGTTCGGTAGAGCCAATTTTCAATAGTCGTGACTAACATCTCAGAGCGCAATTCCGCTCTGAGAGAGGAGTCGCACTTCGGAATAATCAACTAAGTCTGTCATCACTTTTGAAAAATGATATAAGGTCAATTGAAATTTAGTTTTTGTTATTCAATACCCATTATTAGTATTGAGACTACTTTTTGTATTCACTTTGTTTTATCTGCACTTTGATCGCTAATTTCATTAATTTTAGATTGATTGATTAACAAAGTAATAATCTTGAGTTGATATTCAATAATTTTCTCATTGTCGTCACTTTCTTCCGCCTTGCTTTTAATATCTTCTAAAAGACTTTGAGCCAGTTTTAATGAATTGTCTCTCTCTAAAAATTGTGAATATTTGCTTGATTGTTCAACAGCAGATTTATACAAGAATAAAAAAGTGGCTCCGATAAAATTACCTATCATTCCAGATACTGCACCTACGACAGAAGGAATGTAATTAGTGGAAGATTGCTGATTATTTTGGGGTTTATTAACGACAATGAACATACTCCAAAGAAGAGAAACTATTATTAAGATAAATCCTGCAATCATAGCTGCCACACTAAAAGTAAAAATAATCTGAATTTGAGACAAATTTACTCGGTAGTAATCTTCTAAACTAATTTTCTTTTCTATGGGTGTAGCAATATTTTTGATATCGAGGTTTATTTTTTTTACCGACATTACAATAATCATAAAGCAAAGGAATAAAAGTGATACCGTAAAAAATATTATATATATACTCCTGCTCAAAATTTTATTTGATTGTAAAGAAGTCAATTCACTTTGAAATAATTGCTTGTCTGTCTGTACTTGTTGAACATTTAAGCTTTGATGTGCTTTACTTTTGTCAGATAGAATAGTTTCTTTATATTCTTCGTTTTTATCATAAAACTTTTGAGGCAATTGACCATTAAAATAATAAGATAATCCTATATCTTCTTCTCTTTCCGCTTTTTTGCCAGTAAATCCTTTCTCTTTTGATTCTAAAAATCTTTCGTTATTAATTCTGATAATGTTAAATCTCCAATTAGCAAACTCATCACCTTTTAAGTGAGTAATTTGTTCTAAATTAGTAAGTATTTGACTATATTGGTTTTTCTTTTCATAATCTTTTGATAAAGACAAACTCCAAACTAAGAAACCTAAACCACCAACAAAAGAAATGCCAGAAAGAAATAAAAACAATGTTGTCAAACTCAAATTTGTTGGCCACTTAGACATAGACATAACTTTTATTCTCCGAAGACTGTTTTTCAATAATTTGTGTATAATGCCACAATACCTCATTATGCTTACAGCATTTCTTATAAAGATGAAGTGTAACCTAATTTGGTATTGACTACTGACCACCGACACCCCAAAAGGAAAACTTAACTTCTTACCTCACCATTAAGACAACTAATATACAGAGGTTCTCACCTCTGTGTGGCACACTTAAATTTTTGCCGATTAAGCTTTTCAACATCGATAATGTACCTCTTGCGAACACGAAACGCTATAATTTCATAATTTTAATCTACTTGGTTACAAAAATCGTCAATAAGGTGAGCTTTTCATAGCTCACCCTAAACTTCATACTAACTCAAAACACCAGAAGGAATCCCTAAAATATCCTCAATCTTAGGTAAATCTTCCAAAGGAATCACCCGGCCTTCATCCTCAAAACCAGCGATTTCATTAAAGTTCAAATAGCGGTATAAATCGCCAGCAAAAGGATTAATTTTCTCGGTGACAATGGCGAGGTACTCTTCGACGGTGGGAATGCGTCCCAGCAGCGCACAAACCGCCGCTAATTCAGCGGAACCGAGATAGACTCGTGCATCTTTTCCCATGCGATTATTGAAGTTACGAGTCGAGGTTGAAAATACCGTCGCTCTGTCTTCAACCCGCGCTTGATTACCCATACAAAGGGAACATCCAGGCATCTCGGTACGCGCCCCAGAAGCGGCAAAAATGCCGTACATTCCCTCATCGCGCAATTGTTTTTCATCCATGCGGGTGGGGGGACAAATCCACAGTTTAGCCTTAGCAACTCCTGCTCCTTCTAATATCTTAGCGGCGGCGCGATAATGACCGATATTAGTCATACAAGAACCGATGAACACCTCATCGATTTTATCCCCGGCGCATTCCGACATTAACTTGATATTATCGGGGTCATTGGGTGCGGCGACAATTGGTTCTTTAATCTCGTTTAAGTTGACGGTGATAATATCCGCATATTCGGCATCCTTATCCGCCTCCATCAGGACAGGATTAGCTAACCATTGTTCCATTTTTGCTACCCGACGTAGGATAGTTTTGGCATCACTATAACCCCGGGCTGCCATATTTTTTAACAGAGCCACATTAGAGCGTAAATATTCCGCCACTGTTTCCGTACTTAACTTAATCGTACAACCAGCACAGGAACGTTCCGCCGTGGCATCGGTTAACTCAAAAGCCTGTTCTAATTTCAAATCCGGCAGCCCTTCCATCTCCATAATACGACCGTTAAAAACATTTTTTTTGTTCTGTTTTTCCACGGTTAATTTGCCTTCTTGCATGGCAACGTAGGGAATAGCATTAACAATATCGCGCAGAGTTACACCTGGTTGTAATTCCCCCGTAAAACGCACTAAAACCGATTCCGGCATATCCAAAGGCATTACTCCCAAAGCGGCGGCAAATGCCACTAAACCCGACCCCGCAGGAAAGGAAATTCCCAGGGGAAAACGAGTATGAGAATCGCCGCCAGTCCCCACCGTATCCGGCAATAACATCCGATTTAACCAGGAGTGAATAATGCCATCTCCCGGACGTAAAGCCACCCCACCCCGGGTAGAGAAAAAGTCCGGTAATTGGTGATGAGTTTGAATATCAACCGGTTTCGGATAGGCTGCCGTGTGACAGAAACTCTGCATGACTAAATCGGCGCTAAAACCTAAACAAGCTAACTCTTTTAACTCGTCTCTGGTCATCGGACCGGTGGTATCCTGAGACCCTACCGTAGTCATAATTGGGTCACAGGAAGTACCCGGCCGCACTCCGGGTAAACCGCAAGCTTTGCCGACCATTTTTTGCGCTAGGGTGTAACCTTTACCCGTGTCATTAGGCATAGTGGGACGGGTAAATAGGGTACTAGCCTCAAGTCCCAAGGCGTGACGGGTTTTATCGGTGAGACTGCGACCGATTAATAGGGGAATACGACCGCCGGCCCGCACTTCATCCAGAATTGTCTCAGGTTTGAGGCTAAAAGTGCTAATAGTTGCGCCCGCTTCGTTGGTGATTTTGCCTTCGTAGGGATAGATTTTAATCACATCCCCCGTGTTCATTTGGCTAACATCGCATTCAAGCGGTAAAGCGCCGGAATCCTCGGCCGTATTAAAGAAGATAGGGGCGATTTTACTGCCTAAAATATAGCCACCAGCACGTTTATTAGGCACAAAGGGAATATCATCGCCAATATGCCAGAGAACCGAGTTAATTGCCGATTTTCGGCTGGAACCAGTCCCGACCACATCCCCCACATAGGCGACCGGATGGCCTAATTTTTTCAATTCGGCAATGGTTTCTAAGGACCCGGGTTGACGGGTTTCTAACATTACCAAAGCATGAAGGGGAATATCAGGCCGGGTGGTGGCATGGGGAGCGGGAGATAGGTCATCTGTATTAGTTTCTCCGGGTACTTTGAAGACGGTGACGGTAATTTCTTTAGCAAGTTTCGGTTTAGCGATAAACCAAGCGCCATTGGCCCAAGCATCGATAACCTGTTTAGCGTAGGGATTGGTGTCGGATAATTCCAAAACCTCGTTAAATGCGTCGAATACCAGCAGGGTTTTACTTAAAGCGCTGGCAGCAGCGGCGGCGATATTAATATCTCTGGATTTCAGCAGTTCAATCAGAGAATGAACGTTATAACCACCTACCATGGTTCCCAGTAAGCTAACCGCACCTTGGGGGGAGATAACGCTAGATTTTATTTCACCTTTGGCAATTCCTGTTAAAAATCCCGCTTTAACGTAGGCCGCTTCATCAACTCCGGGGGGAACACGGTCACGCAGCAGGGTCAGCAATTCTCCCTTGAGTTCTTCGGGCGGATTTTTGAGCATTTCGCATAATTCCGCCGTTTGTTGGGCGTTGAGGGGAAGGGGAGGGATACCTAATTTCCCTCGGTCGGCAACGTGCTGATGATACGCTTCTAACATAGATCTAGTCTCTCCTAGTCTTCACTTGTGACGGTTTCTTCCTAGGTTACTGGATTTTTGCTAGTCTCGGAATTTCTAGGTTAGCGAGACATGACTTTGCTGTATGACTTCCATAAAATGAGAAAATAGCGATCGATTGACTATATTGAGGCTTAGATAATGGCTATCACCGATTCTGATCTAGATTTAGCACAATATATCGACCATTCTCTCCTCATCCCCACCGCCACCAGTGAACAATTAGAGGCTTACTGTCAACAGGCCGAACAATATCGTTTTCCCACCGTCTGCGTTTATCCCGCTGCCGTTAAGCAAGCGGTGCAGTTACTCCACGGCAAAAAAACTTTAGTTTCTACCGTGATTGGTTTTCCCGCAGGGGCCACTACCTCCGCAGTTAAACGTTATGAGGCTTTAGAAGCCGTAGATAATGGTGCCAAGGAGTTAGATGTGGTTATTAATCTCGGTTGGCTAAAAGATGGGAAATCTGAGCAATTATTCCAAGAAATTGCTAGTATTTGTCAGGAAACCAGCCAGACGGTAAAAGCGATTCTGGAAACCTCGCAACTGACGGACACCGAGAAACGTTTAGCGGCGGAGATTTGCATGGATGCAGGAGTCAGTTATCTAAAAACCAGTACCGGCTGGTTTGGAGGTGCAACGGTTAGCGATGTGAAGTTTCTCAAGGAAATTAGCAAAGGCCGGGTAGGAATTAAAGCATCCGGCGGAATTCGCACCCTAGAACAAGCGATCGCTCTTATCCGGGCCGGGGCCACCCGTCTGGGAACTTCCCGCGGTGTCGATTTAGTCCGTCAGCAAAAAGCCGCTTTTGAGGAGTAATACTAAATCCTGTTTAAAAGGTATAGGAAAGTGGAAAAGTGGGGTGTGGGGTGTGGGGTGTGGGGTGTGGGGAGAACAAAGCTGCCTTTTGCCTTTTGCCTTTTGCCTTTTGCCTTTTGCCTTTTGCCTTTTGCCTTTTGCCTTTTGCCTTTTGCCTCCTGAGAGCTAAAATGATGGCTGACATTCAATAAAAATAAGGGGGTTTATTTGCCGATAATTCGCTGTGGTAATCGAGAATTTAGAGATATTCAAGGGATTGTTTTTGATAAGGACGGTACGCTAGAGGATTCGCGAGCTTTCTGGTACGATCGAGCTATAGCTCGGGTACAAGCCATTGAATCGCAAATTCCGGGTTTAGAGTCTTTATTAACTAAAACTTTTGGTATTGGGGCAAATAGTCTCAATCCTGCTGGTTTAATGGCAGTGGGCAGCCGCAGAGATAATCATATCGCCGCTGCCGGTTGTATTGCTTCCACTGGCCTCGATTGGTTAACGGCCATGGCGATCGCAAAAGTAGCCTTTCAAGCGGCCGATGAAAAGGTTCCCCCCCGCTTAAATCCCCTCTATCCCCAATGTTTAGAAGTAATTCGTTATCTGCACGCGGCCGGGTTACAATTAGCGATTCTTTCCTCCGATACCACAGCACGAGTTGAGCAATTTGTCAAGGAAAATGGCCTATTAAATTATATTAAAATTGCCCAGGGCTGCGATCGAGGTTTAAGTAAACCCGATCCCCTATTATTGCAAGAAACCTGTCAAGCTTTGGGGACCGCAGTGGACAAAACCCTGATGGTGGGGGACACTAGGGCCGATTGGGAAATGGCTAAACAGGCAAAATCAGCGGCGGCGATCGCAATTAGTTGGCGACCGGAAACCCATCAAGATTTACAATTAGCTGATGTGGTCATTAGAGAACTTACTGCCATCTCGGTTATCAGTTATGATTTTAGCTGTTAGGAGTCAGGGTTCAGGAGTCAGGAGATAGGAGATAGGAGATAGGAGATAGGAGTCAGGAGTCAGGAGACTATTTTTATTTGTTTTCCCTGCTCCCTTCTCCCCACTCCCCACTTCATAATTCATAATTTATAATTCCCGCTCCCCACACCCTACACCCCACACCCCAATTCATAATTCATAATTCATAATTTCCACTTCCCCCCACTACTCTCTCCCCAATTCATAATTCCCTATATGCTAACAATTGCCTTACCGAAGGGTGCTTTACTAAACGAAAGTATCCAAATATTTCAGAAAATTGGCTTAGATTTTAGTGCCTTTCTTGACTCAAAAAATCGCCAATTACAGATTACCGACCCCACTAACCAAGCGAAAGCGTTATTAGTCAGAGCCACAGATGTCCCCGTTTATGTAGAATACGGTCAGGCACAATTAGGCATCGCCGGTTATGATATTTTATTGGAAAAATCTCCCGATGTGGCTAATTTAATTGACCTAAAATTTGGTTATTGTCGGATGTCGGTAGCTGTCCCTGCTGATAGTCCCTATCAAAGTCCCTTAGATATTCCCCATCACGGTAAAGTCGCCTCAAAATTTGTCAATTGTGCTAAGGATTATTTTCGTCGTTTAGATATTCCGGTCGAGATTATACCTCTCTATGGTTCCGTAGAATTAGGCCCGATTACGGGGATGTCAGAAGCGATAGTTGACCTAGTTTCCACCGGTCGAACTTTACGCGAAAATGGTTTAGTAGAAATTGCCGAATTATTTGCTAGTAGCGCTCGATTAATCGCCCATCCCCTCAGCTATCGACTAAATCGCGATCAGATTTATAACTGGGTAGAAAAGCTCAGTTTAACTAATCAGCACCCCCCTTATTAAGGGGGGATTAAGGGGGGATCAGCACCCCCCTTATTAAGGGGGAATCAAAGGCAAAATATATCTTAATATTTAATTAGAACCATTTACTTATTTACCCCTAAACTAATTGTTTCAATAGTAAACCAATAAGCGCACCAGCCAGAATTAACCAAGTAGAATTAACCTGAAAAAGTAGTAAAAGAATAGCGGAGATAAGAGATAGAAGAATAGCCAATAAATTAAAAGGTAAATTACCGTAGGGTTGTAACCAAGTAGCTAGAGCTAAATTAAAAATTACTGCTACCATTAAAGCCACAGCACTGGCATTAATTGCGTCTAAAAAAGCACCCGCCCAAGCCGATTGTCTCAGCTTAGGAATAAGAGGATTAAGTAATAAAACAAAGATAAAAGAAGGAAAAAAAATCGCTAGAGTTGCCACAATTGCCCCCGATACTCCTAATATTTGATAACCGATAAAAGTGGCTGTAGATAACACCGGACCGGGGGTAAATTGACCCACAGCAATAGCATCTAATAATTGTTGCTGGGTTAACCATCCTTTACCCTGCACTAAATCCCCTTCTAAAAAGGCAACTAACACATAACCACTACCAAATAAAACACTTCCCACCTTGAGGAAAAATAGCCCTAATCCTGTTAATGTCGGTGGGATGTTGCTAGGAGTAGCAACCGCCGTCGCACCGCCTATTCCTGCCACAATCAGGGGAAAAGTAGCGAATTTTTTTAGGATAAACATCCCGATAATTCCGCCCAACAGTAAAGCGATAACTTCATTTAAACCTAAGATTAATAATCCGATAACTCCCAATCCGATGAAGAATAATTGACGGGTTTTTAGTGCCTTTTTGCCTAAGCGCCAGAGGGCCTGAAAAATCACCGCAATTACCACCGGTTTAATCCCCGCAAAAATCGGAGCCACATCCGGTAAAGTCCCATAGGTAGTATAAATCCAAGCCAGAAAACCCGTAATTAACACCGCAGGAGTAATAAAACAAACCCCCGTGATTATTAAACCCGCTAAACCCCCAAAAATATAACCGATATGAATGGCCATTTCCGTGGAATTAGGACCAGGAATCAGATTAGTGGCCCCCACCAAATCGAGAAATCGCTCCTTAGTCATCCAACCGCGACGCTTAACCACTTCTTCCTCCATTAAAGCGATATGGGCAGCCGGACCACCAAAACCGATAATCCCGATTTTGAGAAATAAAAGGGCAAGTTGCGAGAGATTGGGAGGCGATGAAGTCAGCATTTTCTAATTACCAATAGTTTTTCTAGAATCAAGTTTATATCCAAAATAAATTGCAAAAGTGTTTTATACAAACTCAATCATAAATATTTAATGCTCCCGTTCAAGTAAATTTGATACAAAAAAAGTTAAGAAAACTTTATAAATCATATTAATTAATTTGTTTATAATAAACCCCATTAATACCAACTGAAACCCATCACCACCCCCCTTATTAAGGGGATTAAGGGGGGATTAAGGGGGGATTAATTAGAACCCCTTAGTCAACAAACCATAAACAATAATCAATTATCACAATCGACTCTAATCTATACAAAAAAACTCTATGGACAGCTTGCCGCCCAAGACTACCCAGTTTTCAGATACTCAAGAGCCAGCAGCGAGTCCAACTCAGCGCCAAGCAGTGCCGGTCAATTATGAGTACAGCCTCAATCTGCCGGAATTACTCAACCAGCTTGACCTCTCAGTGTTGATTTCCACCTACCAAGCGGGACGAGTGGCCAGCATTGGCACTTATCAAGGACAAATGCGGGTGAGTTTCGCCCATTTTGACCAAGCGATGGGTTTAACCCGAACCGCTACCGGAATTGCTGTGGGCGCTCGTCAGGCAATTTGGCATTTACCCGCTAATCGAGAGATTGCCCCCCAGATTAAACCGGAAGGGGAACAGGATATCGCCTTTTTGGCCCGCTCCTCTCACCTCACCGGCCCGATTATGGGTCATGATTTGGCCTTTGGCAGTAATCGCCTTTGGGTGGTCAATACCCTGTTTAACTGTCTGGCAACCATCGAAGGAAATTGGAGTTTTCTCCCCCAGTGGAAACCGCCTTTTATTACCGAGTTAGTCCCAGGGGACCGATGTCACCTCAATGGCTTGGCTATGGCTGAAAATAGCGGCACTCCCGCCTATGTGACGGCATTGGGGGAAACCAACGAGGAAAGCCTCTGGCGAGAGAATAAAGCTCAAGGGGGATGCTTAATTGATGTGCCGAGGGGAGAGGTGATTCTGCGGGGTTTAGCTATGCCCCATTCTCCCCGCCTTTACCAAGGTAATCTCTATTTCCTCAATTCCGGTTATGGAACCTTGAACCGTTGGCATCCCCAAACTGGTAGCACGGAAATCATCGCCGAATTGCCCGGTTTTACCCGGGGTTTAGACTGTTGGGAAGGTCACGCCTTTGTCGGGTTGTCCCAAGTGCGGGAAACGGCGGTTTTTGGCGGTTTACCCCTGGATGAGCGGCGTAATCAATTGCGGTGCGGGTTGGCTATTGTCAACCTGTCCACCGGTCAACTGGTGGCAACTTTTTGGTTCAATAGCGGCGTGGAGGAGGTTTTCGCTGTCTCCGTGCTGCCGGGCTACCGCAACCCGGCGCTAATTGGACCGGATACCGACCTCGATGGCACTCAATCCGTCTGGATGGTGCCTTCTTTAGGGACTTAATTGTTTACTTTTCACCCTATTATTCAGGAAAAAATCATGTCAACTCCTTTTTTAGTTAAAGATATCTTCCCCGGTTTAGGTAGCTCCTCCCCCGGCAGTCTGACGGCATTATATAGTTTGACCAATAAATGTTAGAACAAAGATGTAGATGTAGGTTGCTCTAATGGGAAGTTTTGTGACGACAAGTAGCATTTCTGATATTTATGGGGAATAATAGATTTAGATGAGTGCCTAACTTTCCAATTGGTAGCGACTTGCCATGAAACAACCAACCGCCAATTATGATGAACCCTGGAAAGAAGCATTAAGCGAGTATTTTGAAGCGTTTTTACATTTCTTCTTTCCCGAAGTTTACCAATTGATTGATTGGACAAAAATTCCCGAATCCCTAGAAAAAGAACTCAAACGGATTACCGCTTCAGCTAAGACAAAAAAACGTTTCGCTGACAAACTCTATAAAGTCTGGTTACTCAGGGGTGAAGAAGTCTGGATTTTGATTCATATTGAAATTCAAAGCCAATACGAAGAAAATTTCCCTCAGAGGATGTATATTTATAACTATCGGGCCTTTGATTTGTATCAGAAACCAGTTATCAGTCTCGCTATATTAGGAGATGAACGAGTAAATTGGCGACCAGATTCCTATAATTATACTATCGCTGGTTGTGAAGTCAGCCTCAAATTCCCAACGGTTAAATTACTGGACTATGAGGAAAACTGGTCAGAACTAGAAGCAAGTAGCAATCCTTTTGCTATAATAGTCATGGCACACCTGAAAACAAAAGCGACTACTGGGAAGCTGCCAGAACGGGAACAGTGGAAGTGGAGGTTAATCAGGGGATTATATGAAAAGGAGTTCGAGAGAGAACAGATAATTAAACTGTTTGAAATCATCGACAATATGATGACTTTATCCCCTGAATTGCAGTCAAGTTTAGAAAGTAAAATCAAACAATTTGAGGAGGAAAGAACCATGCCTTTAATAAGTAATATGGAGTTACGAGGAAGGAAAATTGGTGAGGAAATTGGGGAGTTACGAGGAATAGAACGCGGTAAGGAAATTGGTAAGGAAATTGGAGCGTTAGAAAATGCTCGTGATTTTGTGAAAAAAGTTTTGGAAACCCGACTAGGCGATATCCCTGGAGATATTGGACAATGTCTCAATGATGCTTCAGTTATTTCGGTTTTAGAAGAGATGTTAAAAGCCGCACTTATAGTAAATTCTTTTGAGGAGTGTAGGAAGTCTTTTAGTATCATCATAAATAAGTAGTGTGGGTAATACTTACCTTACTTAGTAAACTGTTTGAAATCATCGACAATATGATGACTTTATCCCCTGAATTACAGTCAAGTTTAGAGAGTAAAATCAAACAATTTGAGGAGGAAAGAACCATGCCTTTAATGAGTAATATGGAATTGCGAGGAATCGAACGCGGTAAAGAAATTGGGGTGCTAGAAAAAAGCCGCGATGCCATAAAAACAGTTTTAACTGTGCGGTTTGGAGAGATTTCTTCAGAAATTGAAGAGATAATCGGCAAAATGACTAACCCTACTATCTTAGAAGAGCTACTAAAATTAGCAGCTACTGCTAATTCTCTCGCAGAATTTAAGCAGTCTTTGGCAAAAATCAATATCTAGAAAACGGGTTTCTTGAAGAAACCCGTTTTCTGGACTTGTGGCCATCGCCTTCTCGCCATGACCCGCTACAATTGTCATTGTGAGGGAGTAATTGAGAGACAATCTTCAGAAACCCGTTTTCTGGACTTATGGCGAATCACCTGAATCAGTGAACAGTTGTTAACCTTTTGGTAACTGATTCAGGTAATTGCATTTGCGTCTCTTGGTTATAATTCACAAACAGGCTATAATGTTAGTAAAACAACGTTAATCTCTAAGGTTTATCAATGACTCAAATATTGATCGAAATTCCCGACGAATTAATATCTCGTTTGCAAGAACAAAAATCCTCGGTTCAAGAGATTGTTATCAAAGCTTTGGAAAATTATGTTCAAGCTGAATTACCAGATATTACTAAGACTCGTACTTGGGAACTTTGTGGAAGTTTAGAAATTGTCCAACCTGAGCCTAAATATATTATCGGACAAGATAATCGGGGTCAAGTTGTAACTAACTACGCTGAAAACATCGATGAAATTATTTATTAAAAATTGTGGACAAAGAAATTATTGTTGATACGTCTGCTTTAATTGCCTTTTTTGTCAAATCTGAAACTCATCACGAAAGCGCTCAAAAATATTACTTAGAAAATCCTCATAATAATTGGATTATTCTCGAATCGGTATTCGATGAAACTGTGACTTGGATTCGGAGCAAGGTATCTAGTCGAGCCTCAATCCAAGTGGGTCAAATACTAAAAGAAGATCATCGTTATATTAATGTGTCAGATAGCGATGATCTGGCAATATGGGAAGCTTTCTGTAAGTACAATGATAAAAAATGGAGTTACACAGATTGTTCTATTTTAGTTATGGCTCATCGTTTACAAATATTTAAGGTATTCGCTTTTGATGATCATATTCGTCAAATGGCAGGATTAGGAATTGTTTGTGTCCCATAAACTAATAAAAATACAATTTATGAACGTCGTTCAGATTGCATATCTTGCAACAACCCACGAAACTGAGAAAATGGTTTTTTTCAAGAAACCATGAGAAAACGCCTATTTAGAAACCCGTTTTCTGTAAATTTTTGTTATATCCCCCTTGAAAAATTGGCGATTCTTTGCACAAAATAGTCGCATTAATCTTTTGCGGTCAATGTCATGACTTCTACCCTTTTGCCGAGCCTTCCTGCTGTTGACGATGTTTTGTGCAATTTTGCTCAATCTGATGGCTTTGTTCAAGCTAATCAGGTGGATAGTGTGAGAAATCAGCGTTTAACCGCTACCGTAGTTTTCCTCGATGCTGGTGTTACCGATTATCAAACCCTACAAGCTGGGGTAATTCCAGAAGTCGCCACCGTTATTCTCTCTCCCAATCAAGACGGAATCGAACAAATATCCACTTTTTTACAACAAAATCCCCAGATTACCACCACCACCTCTATTATTAAATCGGTGCGTTACGCTATCGCGCTTCACCCCTAAGAGTAAGCGGACAACTCAAATGAACCAAACAACAGCCAATTATGATGAACCCTGGAAAGAAGCATTAACCGAGTATTTTGAAGCGTTTTTACATTTCTTTTTTCCCGAAGTTCACCAATTAATTGATTGGACAAAAATTCCCGAATCCCTGGAAAAAGAACTCAAACGGATTACCGCTTCAGCAAAGACAAAAAAACGTTTCGCTGACAAACTCTATAAAGTCTGGTTACTCAGGGGTGAAGAAGTCTGGATTTTGATTCATATTGAAATTCAAAGCCAGTACGAAGAAAATTTCCCTCAGAGGATGTATATTTATAACTATCGGGCCTTTGATTTGTATCAGAAACCAGTTATCAGTCTCGCTATATTAGGGGATGAACGAGTAAATTGGCGACCAGATTCCTATAATTATACTATCGCTGGTTGTGAAGTCAGCCTCAAATTCCCAACGGTTAAATTACTGGACTATGAGGAAAGATGGACAGAACTAGAAACAAGTAGCAATCCCTTTGCTATAATAGTGATGGCACACCTGAAAACAAAAGCGACTACTGGGAAACTGCCAGAACGGGAACAGTGGAAGTGGAGGTTAATCAGGGGATTATATGAAAAGGAGTTCGAGAGGGAACAGATAATTAAACTGTTTGAAATTATCGACAATATGATGACTTTATCCCCTGAATTACAGTCAAGTTTAGAGAGTAAAATCAAACAATTTGAGGAGGAAAGAACCATGCCTTTAGTAAGTAATATGGAGTTACGAGGAATCGAACGCGGTAAAGAAATAGGCAAGGAAATTGGTAAGGAAATTGGTAAGGAAATTGGTAAAGAAATAGGCAAGGAAATTGGGGCGTTAGAAAATGCTCGTAACTATGTTAAAACGGTGCTGAAAACGCGATTGGGTGACATTCCAATAGAAATTGAGCAAGCTGTGGATAAAATTTCTGTATTATCGATTTTAGACGAGTTACTGAAATCGGCATTAACCGTTAATTCTTTTGATGAGTTGCATCAACTTTTAGAACAATAGTCTCAGTAATTTTCTTCTCCAATGAAACAACCAACCGCCAATTATAATGAACCATGGAAAGAAGCATTAACCGAGTATTTTGAAGCATTTTTACATTTCTTCTTTCCCGAAGTTCACCAATTGATTGATTGGACAAAAATTCCTGAATCTCTGGAAAAAGAACTGAAACGGATTACCGCTTCAGCAAAGACAAAAAAACGTTTCGCTGACAAACTCTATTCAGTTATCAGTTACCAGTTATCAGTTATCAGTGACTAATTGGAAGCAAGTAGTAATCCTTTTGCTATAATAGTCATGGCACACCTGAAAACAAAAGCGACTACTGGGAAACTGCCAGAACGGGAACAGTGGAAGTGGAGGTTAATCAGGGGATTATATGAAAAGGAGTTCGAGAGGGAACAGATAATTAAACTGTTTGAAATCATCGACAATATGATGACTTTATCCCCTGAATTACAGTCAAGTTTAGAGAGTAAAATCAAACAATTTGAGGAGGAAAGAACCATGCCTTTAGTAAGTAATATGGAGTTACGAGGAATAGAACGCGGTAAGGAAATTGGCAAGGAAATTGGTAAGGAAATTGGAGCGTTAGAAAATGCTCGTGATTTTGTCAAAACAGTTTTGCAAGCTCGCTTAGGTGAAGTTCCTTTAGATGTGGAACAATACCTGAATAAAGTTTCGGTACTATCTACATTACAAGAGATTGTTAAATTAGCAGCTACCGCTAATTCTCTCGCAGAATTTAAGCAGTCTTTGGCAAAAATCCAATCCTAGAACAACCATAAGAACATCTTAAACCCAATATCTAGAAAACGGGTTTGTTTGAGAGATACCGACCTCGACGGCACTCAATCCGTGTGGATGGTGCCTTCTTTAGGGGCTTAATTGTTTAATTTTCACCCTTTATTCAGGAAAAAATCATGTCAACCCCTTTTTTAGTTAAGGATATCTACCCCGGTTCCTTTGGTCCCTACCCCGGCAATCTAACAGCCCTGGGCAACACCCTGTTCTTCGGTGCCGATAACGGCGTTAACGGTCAGGAATTATGGAAGAGTGACGGCACGGCGGCGGGTACGGTTCTAGTCAAAGATATCCGCCCCGGTTCCTGGGGCTCCTTACTCGTCTATCTAACGGCGGTAGGCAATACCCTGTTCTTCCAGGCCAATGACGGCGTTAACGGTTGGGAATTGTGGAAAAGCGACGGCACGGCGGCCGGTACGGTTCTGGTCAAAGATATTTTTCCCGTTTCCTTTGGTCCCTCCCCCCGCAATCTGACGGCGGTAGGCAATACCCTGTTCTTCCGGGCCAATGACGGCGTTAGCGGTTATGAATTGTGGAAAAGCGACGGCACGGCGGCAGGTACGGTTCTGGTCAAAGATATCCGCCCCGGTTCCACTGGCTC
>NZ_JADBTX010000082.1:0-11279 GCF_020245945.1 Microcystis sp. M015S2 | reverse complement strand
CTATCTGTCGAGTTTCATCGCTGACTTCTTTGCTGATTTCGACGATTCCCAGGGGAGAAAGTAATTGTTCAAGGTAATTTTTGGCAAATTGGTCATGGGGTTTCATGGACTGAGCAGTTAATCGATAATTCTCAATTGTATAGTTATTAAAAAAGTGGGTTTAAATAACCCACTTCTCAAGGGATGATTGGTAGTTTTTGGGATCGGAATTTTCAAACTGTGCCAGAAACTATGAGCAGCCATGGCAATTATTCTCCTTGTCAATAGTCAGCAATTGCAAGATTATACTACCTCTTCGAGAAAATCATAAATTTTGTCTAATTGTTCCAAGGTCACTAAACCGTACTGCCAGAGAATCATCGGTAAATGAATTTTATCAGATTGGATCGAGCGCTCGGCCATAGCGATCGATTCTTGGGGAAGGGACAATTCCTCTTGCAGAAATCGTCGGAATTGGGAATAGGCAATCGTGGACATAGATTTTTTTACTCAATAGTACATCTCGTGATTTTAACAAAACACCACCTGATCGGTTTCAAGGACGGTTAGTCCTGCGACCGTTTTTTCTGTATCTAAGCTATCTCGATGATAGAGAGTGCTTTCCTAAAAATCGCTGGCTCTCCTAAGATAGTCCCATTAGATCGAGCAGAATTTTGTCTCTGTTTAATCTATAGCAAGGGTGAAGATTATTCAATCTATGACTTGATAGACTATAAAAATCTTAATCGATATGGTTAGATCTTAAACAGTATAAATGCGTAATAGCTTATAAAAGCCACACTTATATTTCCAGACAAGGGACACTTTCTATAAGAAAGTCAACACCATTTTTAAAAATTAAGGTCTTGAGATAGACTCAATCTTAATTTTATCTCCTTCTTTCACTCCTAATTCTTTCGCTCGACCCCCAGCTAGTTCGATCACTTGATTAACCATGGTGTTTGGCCCATAGACAGGACAAGGATCGACGGCACAAGGAGGGACATTCAGCAAAACTGCTTTTACTATACCATCTTTTAGAAAAATCATGTCTAGAGGAATCGAGACATTTTTCATCCAAAACCGGGCCATCAGAGGTTGTGCAAAGGGAAATAGCATACCGCGATTTTTCTCCAAAGACAAGCGATACATTAAACCCTTGGCCTGTTGTTCCTGGGTTTGAGCCACTTCTAACTCAATCATCTCACCATTAATATCTGCTTTGGCCGTGATCGGTAATATTTGCCCTTGATTCTCAGTCGGAATCTGAGCCATTGAACTATTATTACCATTGAGATTAGTCGATTGACAACTCAGCAGCAACAAACCTAAAAATAGTATTAACTTGATCTTGAGCATAAATGATTTTTTACCAGTTATCACCAATAGTTATCAATACTTAATTTTTCTAGTATAAGTGGAGAATTAAGCAGATAAAACACTAACACAAAGTGGTGACGGCAAATATAAAGATAGTATTAAAAATATCTAGCATGGGGGTGAGCATCCTTCCTTGAGGAGAGGGGCAGGATTGCTAGAACGTATATACTAGGAAAATTCTCAAAGTTATTGGCCGATTTTCCCCCTCAATTTTGCCCTAGTCCGGCTGCAGTCGATCGCCTTCGTAGGTTAAAATACCATTGATCTATTGATCGATTATTGTAGGCTCAGGAGCAATCACCATGACCGCAGAAAGTATGTTATTTAATGGGGCGATCGTGGCGATCGTTCTCGTCCTCGTCGGATTAGCTTGGGGTTTTCTCCTCCTCAAAATCCAAGGTGGAGAAGCGGAATAGCTTGTTTTTCGGTTCATGGTTACTTTATTAGTAGTCATGAACTACTTTTTCCCATGAAAAGTAATTAAGAGAAAATCAATAACTAAAATTTTATGCCCACACCTATGACCACTCCCACGATCGAGTTTTTTGTCGGTTTATCAGAAGAATTAAGCGGTGTTAGTCTCCGCAAAAATAAAAGTACCGGGATTCGCAATGTCCTGATGACTTTTAAAACCCTGAAAGCGATCGAACGTTTCCAAAGTTTCACCACCCGTACCTACGGCGATCTCCGTCTCACCGATGAGGAAGGAGTGATTATAGTTATCCCCAACTCGACTAAGTTTATTTTTGGAGGAGATGAAGGAGATGAAATTCAACGGGTAGAATGTGGTTTTGAAATCACCGATGAACACTGGGAGCGTTTTCTGCGCTTTATGAATCGTTATGCGGCAGCCAACGGGATGGGGTATGAGGATAAGTGAGAAGACAGGAGTGGGAATTATAAATTATGAATTATGAATTATGAATTGGGGAGTGGGGAGTAGGGAGAATAAATAAAAATAATCTCCTGACTTCTGACTCCTGACTCCTGACTCCTGAGTTCTGATAGTTAAAAACGAGCTAAAATAAGGATAAATTTAGTCAAGAAACCATGAAAATAGCGATTACTGGGGCGACGGGATTTGTGGGTAGTCGATTGGTGGTCAAACTCTATGATCGCGGCGATGACATCCTAATTTTGACGCGCAATCCCGATAAAGCCGGGAGAATTTACCCAAAGTCAATCTATCCTAAGATAGAGATTATTCCCTATATCGCCACAGAATCGGGGGATTGGCAAAAAGAGATTTCCGGATGTGATGCGGTGATTAATCTAGCGGGGGAACCGATTTCGGAACGCTGGACTGGTGAAGCAAAACGAGCAATCGTCGCTAGTCGGCAAATCGGCACCGAGAAAATTGTCGAGGCGATCTCGCGTAGCGAGCGCGTTGCGACCGCAGTTGCTGCCCAGAAACCGAAAGTTTTAATTAACTCCTCGGCGATCGGCTACTATGGAACCAGTGAAACCGCTAGTTTTGACGAAAATAGCCCTCCCGGTGGCGATTTTCTGGCGGATGTCTGTAAAAAGTGGGAAACAGCCGCCCAAAAAGTTAAAGATTACGGCACTCGTTTAGTCATTCTTCGCACGGGTATTGTTTTAGGCAATGGGGGTGCTTTAGGGAAAATGATCCCACCCTTCAAACTTTTTGCTGGCGGTCCGATTGGCAGCGGTCGTCAGTGGTTTTCTTGGATTCATCGGGATGATTTAATTAATTTAATTATCTATTGTCTTGATCGCCCGGAAATCAACGGCACTTTCAACGCTACTGCACCCAATCCCGTCCGGATGAAAGAATTCTGTCAGATATTAGGGGAAGTAATGAAGCGTCCTTCTTGGTTGCCAGTGCCGGATTTTGCCCTCGAAATCCTCTTGGGAGAAGGGGCAAAAATCGTCTTAGAAGGTCAAGAAGTGCTGCCAAAAGCCACTCAAGCGATCGGTTTTGACTATCGTTATCCTAACCTAGAAGTGGCCTTAGAGGAAATTGTCCCGAAAATGTAGAATATCTGATGCACTAGCGGGCCGAATGCTCTCAATCTATTTTTCACTCCAGACGGGATGGGAGAATAAAGAGGCGGCCACTCTCACCCCGCGCAGTTGATTTAACAGGGGTAAATGGCCCACGGGAGCGCTTAAATCCCAGATAAATTCCTGCGGGTATTTCGTCCAATTATTGCCATTTTTCCAGCCAATTTTCGGCCAGAGTTTCGGGAAATCTTGACCGACACCGATCCATAATTTGCGCTGCACCGACCAACCGAATTTTCCTTCCGAATGAACTAACCAAAGATTATCAATAGTCTGAATATCTACACCGGGGAAAGCTTCTACTTCCGTAAAATAGACCCATTTCCTCTGTATTGCTCCTTCTCCTGCTAATTCACAGAGTTTTTGACGGGTGAGACTATCGGCAGTTTGAAAATCCTGTTTAGCCAATAATTCCTGTAAAAGTCGATAATCGATACCTTTAGCACTATCGAGGGGAACCACACCCGTGG
The DNA here is from genome assembly GCF_020245945.1 of Microcystis sp. M015S2. Lineage (NCBI taxonomy): Bacteria > Bacillati > Cyanobacteriota > Cyanophyceae > Chroococcales > Microcystaceae > Microcystis > Microcystis sp. M015S2. The sequence continues at coordinate 7,425 of NZ_JADBTX010000082.1, read as the reverse complement.
GGAAATAATTAGCTAAAAATTCCTTGCTCTGAGCGCTATTATCTTGATAGAGCAATTGATAGGCCTTACCTGTCACCAGATTAACAGGAGTGGGGTGCTGGGCTAATAAAAAATCTCTCAATACGGTTAGGCCACCTTCTCCGGCCCCGGCTAATTGTGTCAGAATCTGTAATTGATTTTTCGGCGACTCGGTGGCTAATTGACTCATCTTACGGGTAATATCCTCGCTTTGTTCTTCTACTAACACGCCATTCTGGTCAGTCATATCATCACTTTTAAAACCACTCCTTCAATACTATTACCACTATTTCGGGGTCGCTGCTCGATTTTTTCCCGACAAAAAAGGGATTTTTAGCGGCTGGTTGATCCTACACTGAATAACCAGTTCAAACCATAACGGTACAAAAGTGATACCAAATTGTCATTCTAACCCGCGTGTTACCCAACCCGGGTTATGGGAGAAAAGAACCGATCAGCCGGAGACTCAATCTCAAAATAAACCCCTGAGACTCCAAATGTAGGTTAGCAGCTGCCTGAGAACTCAAACATTTGCCAAGGGGACTAGGTGGGACTAGGTGGTAAGTGTTGGGACGTAAGGGTTGTAGTTAGTTTCACAACCAGGAAACTAACTAAATGTCCTTGGCAGATGCTTGAGTTCTCAATCTAGTATTCAAAGCTACTGATTGCGGGTGAGTTCAGCCGTAGGGTGCGTTCCCTAATGTGGCTCCTACTGCTCCAGCGATCGATTTTTGGGAACGCACCATGCACATTGATTGAAGCTGTGGGTTTAAGTGCAATGCCGCCCTTGTCGGCCCAGTTGGGGAATGTTAGCGAAGATCCCCAATGTTTAGGTTAAAACATTGGGGCAAAAGTTGCAACAGGGTCAGGCCAATGACAGTTAATCAACCCCGCTACAGCAAAGAAGAATTCGCTCGACGTGGTAATGAGATTTATCAATCTCAGGTGCACCCCCAAGTCGAGGAAGGCAATCATGGGAAGATTGTGGCAAAAGCTTATTAGATAAACTCCGCTATTTACAGAGTTTTATGTGTCAACATATCAGCTATGTACACTGGTTTAGGAAAATTGTCTATTCAATTTGAAAAATGGCGTTTTGGGGTTGTTATATTCTTAAATGTAAAGTTTTGTTACGAGATTCAAGGTTTCTGGGGTTAGGGTTGTTTTCGGATTAAAATCATGATCGTTTGTTTGGACAGTTATTCTATTTTTACCTCCTCGATCAAACAGTCCAATATTAACACGGGCTTTGGCATCTAAACTAAGACGTAACATCGTATTGTCTTCAGCCGCTTCCCGATTAATGTTAGCTAACTCATCAAAGATTGCTGCGGTTTCTGGAATTTTTTTTGAGGTAAAACTTTAGCCGATCTTTTCAGACGATAACCTAAGTTATTTAATTTAAACCGAATAGTTTCCTCGGTCGGTAAATCCTCATCGCTGTACCCCTATTTAGCTATGACAAACATTTTCGGGCGGTCGATGGGTTGATAACGGGAAATAGCATCGCCGATTTTGCGATTATTCGATCTTAAGAGAATTGCTTCGGCTCGGTATCGCTGAAAGTGTAGCTTCAAGGGATACCAGGAAGCCAAAAGGAAGAATCGAACTTATCAAAAAATATTTGAGAGGGAGTCCTTAACCTTTGTTAAAAATAAGTGAGTGGACAGACTCGGAAAAATTAAGTTTTGAAAGTTTAATTGCACTTTACTATACTTTCACTTTACCCTAGAAGAAGAGCATCAAAAAGTCAAAAAATATACATGAAGACGGTCAAAAAGGAGGGAATATGCCAACGACCTCATCCCCAAAAAAAAGCGTTTTAAGTAGGAATTGAAAGAGCGGCGGACAGGATGAGGAGGTTGAAAGATTGAGAGGAAAAATGCCATGACGACAACCGTTCAACGCTTAAGCCAACTAAATTTTGCATCCCTATCACCAGCGGGGGGATTGTTCCCGTCGCCGATCACCTGGGAAGACCAAGCGTTCTATTTCTTGATGCTCGATCGCTTCTCCGATGGTCGTGAAAATGGGTACAACGCGGGGCGTGCATTTCTTCGATGAAGATCATCCAGTTTATCGGGAACTCGCCAAAATCCTAGAAATCCGCCGACAAAACATCGTCCTGCGTCGTGGTCGCCAATACCTGCGCCCGATTTCGGCCCCCGATGATGGAGTCCGCTTCAGCTTGCCGGAGATGGTGGGGGGACAGATTCGTTCTCTAGTGCCTTGGTCGCGGATTTTCAACGGTAAGGAGGAGCTGCTGGCGATTAACACGGATTATGACCAGCCGAGAACGGCTTGGGTGACGGTTGACAATGAACTGCACCAGGCAGGGAATATTTTGACTTGCATTTACTCAACAGATGCGGCGCAAATAGGTCAGTCGGTGACAGTGGAAGCCCGGAATGGGAAAGCAGTTTTGCTTACCGTTCCTGCCGCAGGATTTGTGATTTTTGAGTGAGAAGCTATCCAATCTCTCACCAACTGTCTACATTTAATGACAAATACGCCATTACAAAGCTGGTTCGATCCATTAATTAACTCTCAAGAATATCGAAGGAGAAGGTTATGAACACAATTGCACTTAACGAACATATCAAGCAACTACGTGCCAGAGATCCCAGGATCGCTATCACGTTCAATCCGCAACAATCTGCGATCACCATACTTCGGGGACGGCTGGCAAACCCAGTAAATGTAGAGGCACTGAAAAAGTCGCCTTATCAGTACTCACGGCAATTTATCCGGGAAAACCGGGTGCTTCTAGGTAACATCGATGAAAGCACCCAATTAGACAATGAAAGGGCAACGACTGATCGGCGAGGTATGACCCACGTACTCCTAGCCCAGAAGCACGGGAATGCCCAGGTTTGGGGAGGAAACCTATCAGTTCACTACGGAGCAGATGGGGCTGTCTATCTGCTTAAGTCTAACATTGCTTCCGCAATTGACATACCCGCAAGTCCCAGAATTGAGTCTGCTCATGCCACCGAAATCGCCAAAGAACACGCAGGTGCCGGTGCCTCTCTATTCGAGGGAATACAACCCGCCTTAGTCGTGGCTGATGCCAAGACACTCCATAAAGAGCAAGAAGGGAAGAAGTATTACCTCTGCTGGCAACTAGGAATCATCTTGCCAGAAGGAAATAAAGAACTCGGTTGGATCTATTTTGTTGATGCCCTTGAGGGAAAGGTGATTTTCCGCTACTCCTCAGTGCAGACTGGAACGGGAACAGGTCACTACTCCCACGGCACGACCTTGAACTCGGAAGCATTTGGTACGACCTACCGATTACGGGATACCTTAACTTCCTCGACCTGGCCCGAAGCTACTAAACCAATCATCCACACCTATGACGATCATGGTTCAACCAGTTGTACTTTGACGAACTACTCCGAAGAAGTTGATGACGACTGGGACAAGGTCGGACCGCCTCGTCCTCCTAATCGGCTCGACGACCAGGGACCGGAAGTGGATATCCACCGATTTGTGGGCTACGTCTTAGATTACTACTATCTAACTCACGGTTATAACGGCTGGGATGGTGCAGGTTCTGATATTAAGGCTCACGCCCATAATGAGTACCTGTCTAACAACGCCTTCTGGTGGAGCTTCTACCAGCAGATCTACTTTGCTGATGGCAACGGCGATCCAGGCGATCCAGGGGCCACCCGTGATTTCATGTGCCCGTTAGATACTGTTGGTCATGAATACACTCACGGCGTGAAATATTACTTCAAGATTCTCCAAACTTATGACGGAGAAACCGGAGCCTTAAATGAGGCGACAAGCGATCTTTTCGGTGCTTTCATTGCTCTGGATTATCCAGTTGAGGACCCATGGCCCTGGGTACAGGGTCGGCAATATCGGTTGGATGGGACAATTGGCCGCAATATGGTCGATCCCAGTCGGGACGCTGCGGGTGTCGTGGGGTGGGATGCTACCAGCAAGGCAACAAAACACACGAGCTACCAAAACGGCTACTACCCCGACCACTACAGTATCCGATATACTGATGCACTTGACAATAACGGTGTCCACATCAACTGCCCCATCATAACCCACGCTGTCTATTTGATGATTAACGGTGGCACCCATCGGCTTTCTGGTGTAACGGTTACGGGCATTGGTGTTGGTCCTGTCGAACAAATGCTTTATGAGGTGATCTCGACTGGATTGCTGACCAACACATCGGATTTTGCCGATTTCCGCCTCGCCTTCATCGAGGTTTGTCAGACGCTTTATCCAGAGGAATTGGACTACCTGGCTACAGTTAAAGCAGCCTTCCACGCCGTTGGCATCGGTCCGGATTTGTATATCCGAGACACGCTTTCGGACCAGGGAGATGAACCGGGTAGCCTCAGTTGCATGAGTCCCGATATCATTGTGCGGCAACAATTAGCTAACGCTGCTACTTTAACGCAGATCGCCGATCCGACCAACGGTTCCCTCTGTCAGAATATTGAGTTAGGGGCAGGCGACCATTACGTCTACTTCCGTCTGTTCAACCGAGGTTCTGTTGCTGGGTCTGGCACGTTCCGCCTATTCATCTCGCCCGTTTCAACTTTTCCAACTCCAGCCACTTGGCATGAAGTCGGTCACTATGACTTTACTGGCATCTCAGCAAGTGGCGGGATGTGGGTTCCGACAGCCGCAGGCGAGTGCCTTACCCTGTCAGAAACATTGATTAATACACTTGGTGTTGGACACTACTGCTTTATCGGCATCATCGAGAGCGACGACGATCCCCCGCCTGACCGAACGCTGATTGACAATGTCTCAGAGTTCCACAACTTTATTAGCAAGAGCAACAACTACGCTTGGCGAAACTGTGATGTTGTCAACCTTGTTCCTGATACGTCGGGTGAGTTGCCTACTATCACACAGACTTTCCAGATCAATGGCTTTGGTCGTCGGTACGAGCCGCGAAACCTGGAGCTTGACACGCGAGACCTGCCGGAAGGAACCCAAGTCACCCTCTGGCTTCCCAAGACTAAGTTCTACGGACTCAAGGCATTTGAAGTTCGAGTACTGCAAGCAAAGATCGGCGTGTCTAAGATTGGGGGAATCCTTGAAGAATTGCCAGTTGAGCAGCTGCGGATGCGTCCGATTCCTTTGAGGGAGCTAGTTAAGGTTACAGATGTCGGTGCAATTACACCGAAGGCGATGCCAGCAGAAAAAATCCCAGCATTGCAGGCGCTTCGCTTGTCTCCGCAGAAGGTGATTCGTCTGACAGGTCTCAAGTTGCAGCAGGAGGAAAAGATCAATGTCCAATTTGCAGTCAAGTTTCCGAGGAACACAGGTACGCGCAGCGTAACTCTAGCAATTCGTGAACGGCTAAACGACCAAGTACTAGGACAAATCAACTACATCTTCCAAATCCGTGAGGTTCCCCCAGAAGCAATAGCTAAGAAAGCCTTTCGGGTTTTCGGTAGCGTCATTGATGCCGAAACTAAACAAGGTTTAGGAGGACTTCGGGTTGAGGCATGGGATAAGGATTTAATTTGCAATGATCTAGTTGGCACTGTCATTACGGACAAGCAAGGTGCTTTCCAGTTGGGCTTTGACGAATCCTACTTCCGGGAACTTTTCCTGGACCGGCGACCTGACCTCTTCTTTAAGGTCTTTCAAGACGGCAAGATGATCAAGAGCACTGAAGATTCAGTCATCTGGAACGTAAGTACCGGAGATACTCAAGTTGTCATTGAAGTGGCGCGATTGGTATAAAGCAAAGGAATAGCGATCGCTTCTTTGGAGGGCAAGACGCGATCGCTTTTTGAAAGGGCAAGACGCGATCGCTAAAATCCAACAGGAGGTGAAATTCCCTTGAGCTACTCAACTTGACAACAATGCGATCGCAGTTTTTGAAACAGAAAAGAAGCGATCGTACTTCTGAGATGTCCATGCCACAAAGTAGAAAGTTCACATCTTTTTTAGATTAAACAGGAGTTGAAAAAATGACACGCACAAACAAACGTTATGGATGGGTTCCTGACTTACCAGATCATCGAGATCTGCTTTACGCTGCACCCGTTACGGCACTGAGAGCTTTACCAGCCAAGGTCGATCTCCGCCCTAATTGTCCCCACATCTACGATCAAGAACAGTTGGGCAGTTGTACCGCCAATGCCATTGCTGGTGCCCTTGAGTTCGATCAAATGAAGCAGAAATTGACGGATATTTTTACCCCTTCCCGCTTGTTTATTTACTACAACGAACGGGTCATGGAAGGGACTGTGAACGAAGATAGCGGCGCCATGATTCGTGATGGCATTAAAAGCGTTGGCAAGCAAGGCGCTTGTCCAGAGGAAAAAACCAAACAGCATCCGGGACCTGAGGGCGTCTGGCCCTACGATCCTGATTATCAGGTCAGGTTTATTAAAAAACCTACCCCAAAATGTTATGAAGTCGCGGCCAAACACCAAGCAATTCTTTACAGCCGGCTAGTGCGAAACCTCAATCAGATGAAGGGATGTTTAGCATCCGGCTATCCCTTCGTCTTTGGGTTCAGTGTTTACGAGAGCTTTGAAAGTCAAGAGGTGAAACAAACAGGTCGCGTCCCCATGCCGTCTCCCAATGAACAATTATTGGGGGGTCATGCCGTGTTAGCCGTCGGTTATGATGATAGCCAACGGCGGTTTATCGTCCGCAACTCCTGGGGGAAAGACTGGGGAATGCAAGGCTACTTTACCATCCCCTATGCTTATCTGTTGGACGATAACCTAGCTGACGATTTCTGGACGATTCGTCAAGTGGAAAATGAACCGTAGGCTATCTCAAAACTCTATCTTGAGGAGATAGGGAAATCTGATTAAATGCGACTGTTTTCGGAGGAGCAGGGGTGATAAAGCTTATCTAACCTGCTTCCCAACTCTCATTTCTAACTCAAAACTTCCATGTTTCAACGCGAATCTACTTTCAAGGATTTGAGCAATTTAAACCTCACTGCTGTACGCTGGATAAGCTTTGACCCTGGGGATGATCTTAATCTGTCTCGTAGCTAACCCGGCCCATGCAGCCTGTAATAGTGACAATTCATTAAGAAGGAATTCTGGTATGTCGGAAATTGTAATTTTAGACAGCGATCGGGGGAAAACATTCGAGGTGCGGGCGGGCGATTTAATTGCCATCCGTCTCGCAGAAAACCCCACTACCAGCTATCGTTGGGAAATCAGCGGAGTTGACAATCAGCTTGTCAAGTTCCCCAGTTCAGATTATACCATTTTTCTAAAGTCCTGACAGACATAGAGATTCTAAAATCCAAGACCATCCTGTCAAATATCCAATCGTATCATTAGATAGAGAATTTAAAAGATGGTAAAGTTTACTTCTTAAGTTATCAAGGGAGTTAAAATTGCTCCATGCCAACAAGTTTTTCAAATATAGCCAAACTCTCTCAATGGG
>NZ_JADBTX010000081.1:0-11664 GCF_020245945.1 Microcystis sp. M015S2 | reverse complement strand
CCCCTAGGTCTGCATACTGTAATTCTTGGGCTGCCCATTTCTCCATTTTTTTGCTTACCTCCACCTTGATTCCTTCTTTCAAAACTATACCTATCAATCGTTTCCCCTTTTTTTAAGTTTCTTCTCTTTTTGTTAAGAAAGATCCGACTAATGGATAGCTCTGAAAGTGAGGATCTTCACCCCGACATTTGAGATAAATGTTGCCGATTTACCTTCCAGGAAGCTAGGAATCTGTGCTAAATTGTTGCAAGGATTATCTTCTGAGGCAGCCCTCAGAAGATAGACCATCAATCGAGATCAACTCTATCCTTTTCAACCTTAGAGTTTTAAAAATGACTAAAAATCAGCAACTTTTGGCGAAAATGGGAGGGGGTAGCCTTGCTCTCCTTCTTTCCTTGAGCTTAGGACAACAAGCTTCTGCCACCACCCTCGTTAGCAACCTACCTCCAACAACTTCAAGTCTGTCTATAGGAGGCGCAGTACAAACTAATTCATGGCTACGTTCAAGTTTTACAACTGGCGGTGGCAGTGGTTATACTCTTAACTCGGTCACTCTTCGGTTCCGGCAAGTCACTGCAGATGCCAATTTATTTGTCCGTCTCTATGAAAACAACGCTGGGGTACTTGGTAATCTGATAACCAGTTTTATTAACCCTGCGTCCATTAGCACTACCTTTCCCGACGGAGCCGACACCGTCTTTACCCTTACTACTCCGCAAACATTAGCCGCTAATACCTCCTTCTGGTTGCTTGCTGGGATTGATGCCCCAGTCGGCACTGGTGGAGAATATTCATGGCGTGGTACCAACTCTTTCGACCAAACAGGGGAGCCTGGCTGGTCGATTGGTAATAGTTCCCTTTTTAGTGGTAATCAAGGAGTTAGTTGGACTACTTCTACTATAGCTAACGCTTTTCAATTCAGCGTTAACGGGACAGTAAACACTCCTCCCCCTCCCCCTACTAATATTCCTGAACCGGGTTCCGTTGTTGCCTTGTTAGGACTAGGCGGATTGGGGTTAGCCTCTAGGCTGAAAAAACCCTCTACTCGTGCTTAGAAATTAGCTGAATGGAAACATCTTTCCGTCATCGGTCTTCGATGTCTTAGTAAACGAGGGGATATCCCAGCGGTTCCCTACTTTTCATTGGTAAATCTTCTTGACATTATCGTGATATAGAAATTTATCAAACCACGAGCAACTTGTGTAAATAAAAACAAATTACCGCTAATTTTTCGATCAAGAAAAAGCCTTTATCAGGCAAGTTTTCCCTTCTCGAAGTGTTAGCGGTGTGTTTTTTCTTATTGAACCAACAAGAAAAGCACTTTCGGAGCTTCTCGAATTTTTGTGACAAGTGTGCCATAATCTTCGGGAAATCTAGCCGCCGCGAGTGCCACCTAATCCCCTTCTCGTTCAAGGGAAAAAATAGGGTTCTTTTCCAACATTTTTGGCTTTTACGGTCAACTCAGAGGGGGAATATATCCCCTATCTGGTTTTAATCCGAACTGAGGTTAACCACGGCTAATTCTAATGTTTGCCCTTCCTTTTCTAGCTCCTTTTTGCTAAAACTTAACACTTCATCCAGACAATCAATTACTACCGTATCCCCTTCCATAAAGGCTTGTTCGAGAATTTTTGTGGCTAAAGGATTCTCTAACTCCCGTTGGATAGCGCGTTTTAAAGGTCGCGCACCGTAGGTGGGATCGTAACCAACAGTAACGATATGATCTTCTGCTGCCGCAGTTAATTCCAGATTGATTTTTTGTTCTGCTAATAATCTTTCCAGACGCTGTAATTGCAGACGAACAATGTAACGCAATTCTTCTTTTTTCAGGGTATGGAAAATAATTAAATCGTCGATACGATTCAAAAATTCGGGACGAAAATGACTCCGCAAAGCTGTTAAAACCCGTTTCCGCATCTCCTCATAATCGGCATCTTCGGAAACATTTAAAATATGGTCACTGCCAATATTACTGGTCATGACGATAATCGTATTCCGAAAATCCACCACGCGCCCCTGAGAGTCGGTAATGCGCCCATCGTCAAGCACTTGTAATAAAATGTTAAAAACATCGCGATGGGCTTTTTCCACTTCATCCAATAAAACCACAGAATAGGGACGACGACGCACTGCTTCCGATAGTTGTCCCCCTTCCTCGTAACCCACATAACCCGGAGGAGCGCCGATTAACCGCGAAACCGCGTGTTTTTCCATGTATTCCGACATATCGATGCGAACCATGGCTTCTTCGGAGTCGAACAGTAACCCCGCCAAGGCCCGCGCTAACTCGGTTTTACCCACTCCTGTGGGTCCCATAAATAGGAATGAACCAATCGGACGGGAGGGATCTTTCATTCCCGCACGTGCGCGTCGAATCGCCGCTGCTACTGCCGTGACCGCTTCATTTTGTCCGACAACTTTTTTCTGTAAATGAGACTCTAATTCTAATAATTTTTGTCGTTCCGATTCCATTAAACGATTGACGGGAATTCCTGTCCACCGGGCGACTATTTCGGCGATATCGGCATCAGTTACCTGTTGTCTTAACAGGGTCGCCCCAGCAGCTTGAATAGTTTCTAGTTCTTTCTCTTTTACTTCTAATTCTCCTTGTAAAATTTCTAGTTTGCCATACTTTAATTGGGCCGCTTTATTGAGATCATAAGCACGTTCCGCCTGTTCCACCTGTAGGCGCAATTGTTCTTCTTCCTCTCGTAACAATTTAATTTCCTCGGCGATATGTTTCTCCGTTTGCCATTGGTCAGCGAGAGGCTTTTGTTTACTTTCTAATTCCTCAATTTCTTCGATAATTCTTTCTAAACGCTCTTGAAAAGCTCGATCTTTTTTCTCCTCTTTTTCTAAGGAGAATTTTTCCATCTGTAACTGCATTAAGCGACGATCTATCATTTCCAAATCGGCGGGTTTAGTGGTACTTTCTACCTCTAATTTTGCCGCCGCTTCATCGACTAAATCGATCGCTTTATCCGGTAAAAAACGATCGCTAATATAACGATGGGATAAGGTAGCTGCTGCCACTAGGGCCGAATCGGTAATTGTCACCCCATGATGCACCTCATAACGTTCTTTTAAACCCCGGAGAATCGAGATAGTATCCTCCACGGAAGGTTCCTTAATATAAACCTGTTGAAAACGTCTTTCTAAAGCGGGATCTTTTTCAATATGATTGCGATATTCATCCAAAGTTGTCGCCCCAATACATCGCAATTCTCCCCGAGCTAACATAGGTTTTAATAGGTTGCCCGCATCCATCGATCCACCTTCCCTAGAACCCGCACCGACAACGGTATGTAGTTCATCGATAAAGAGAATAATTCGCCCTTCTGATTGGGTAACTTCTTTCATGACTGACCGCAATCTTTCCTCGAATTCGCCTCGATATTTTGCCCCAGCGATTAAACTTCCCATATCGAGGGAAATTAACTGACGATTTTTCAAAGATTCGGGAACATCTCCGTTAACAATCCTTTGGGCCAATCCTTCCGCAATAGCGGTTTTTCCTACCCCCGGTTCACCGATTAAAACCGGGTTATTTTTCGACCGTCGCGAGAGGACTTGCACCACCCGTCGAATTTCTTCATCACGACCGATAACTGGGTCTAATTTGCCTTCTTTGGCCGCCGCTGTTAAATCCCGGCCATATTTATCTAAAGCTTCGTATTTTTCCTCTTGATTGGGTTCAGTAACCTTTTGAGTGCCGCGAATTGCTTTGATGGCTAATTCTAAATCTTGGGGGTCAAGATTGAAAGTGCGTAAACATTTCCGGCCAACCCTTTCATCTTCGGCAAAACCGACGAGAAGATGTTCGACGGAGATAAATTTATCTTGCCAACTTTCCCTGGATGCTTCCGCTCGATCGAGCAGCAGATCGAGACCACGACCTAGATATAATTGATCGACGATGGCCACTTTCGGCTGTCGGTTGGTGAAGACTTCTAGCTGTTGTTGCAGTCGCGGAATTTCTATATTAGCTTTTTGTAAAATCCGGGTGGCTAGACCGTTATTCTGCTCTAGGAGGGCAATAATAACGTGTTCCACCTCTAAGGTCTGATTTTTAAAGCGTCGCGCAATTTCTTGCGATTTAACGATCGAATCCCAAGCTTGTTCAGTAAATTTATTCGAGTCTGTGGGTTGCATTCTGCACCAATGAGGAAAGCCAGTGTCAGAGGTATAGTATAGCAAGGAGTCTCGATCGATCACAAAGTTCCAGGCTCGACAAAGGGACTGACTTGAAAGTGGGAAGTGGGGTGTAGGGTGTAGGGAAAGAAACCTCTTTCATCTGTGGGGGTGAAAATTTTTTCATCGGGTCTGAATTATTGATCGCTATTACCCAATTGGGTTAAAGCGGTCCCGGTGAGGCGACAAATTTGCCACTCTTGGAAGACCTTAGCCCCCATTTTTCCATAAAAATCGATCGCCAGTTGATTCCACTCTAAGACAGTCCATTCTAAAAGTCCTGCATCCCTAGCGACGGCAATTTTGGCCACAGCCATTAGTAAAGCTTTCCCGATACCTTGACTGCGATAATCGGGTAAAACGAAGATATCTTCTAGGTAAATCCCCGGTTTAGTGATAAAGGTGGAATAGTTAGTAAAAAATAGGGCAAAACCGACTATTTTACCCTCTACTTCCGCCACCAATGCTTCGATGTCGGGTTTTTCTCCGAATAAATGCTCCCCTAAAGCTTGACTATTTCCTGTCATTAAATGGCTGAGTTCTTGATAGGCCGCTAAGGCAACAATTAAGTCAAAAATAGCCTTGACATCGGTAGCAACGGCAGCACGGATGGAATAATTCATGATTGCTAGTCAAATCTTGATTTTAATGCTGATGATGTTTATGGGGAGATTCAGCAGGGGGAGAATTAAGATTGGAAAAATGGCCGTTATTTAATCCCATCCCAACGCTACCAATACTGAAAAGTCCCATGGACACAAAACCGGCCGCAATTGTCCCCATGGCCACGGTTCCAATGGAAACTATTCCCATAGGAACAATACCGATGGAAATAACGCCCATGGGAACAATGCCAATAGAAATTATACCGGTGGGAGCAATACCGATCGACAACCATTTTCGCCCGGAATTACCACAACTATTCTCTTTTTCTTGACCTAGATTGGAATCCATGCTTTTAACCCCGAAGATGCTTTGAGCCTTACCATCCTAGGTTAGGGGTAGAATTCTTGTCAAAAGACCGCTAGTCAAAATGGAAGTTAATTTTTTATAAAAACTATTGACTTTTAATCTTAGTTATGTATTGGCGGGATACCAGCCAGATCGAGAATTTTCGGGACTAAATCCTCTCGTTTAATCGCCATGATGTGGACACCTTGACATAACTGCTGGGCTAATTTTATTTGTTCGGCGGCGATTTTGATGCCTTCTTCGAGGGGATGAGGTGCGTCGGCGAGTCTTTGAATGATATGATCGGGAATTTGTACCCCAGGCACATTTTTATTTAAAAATACGGCATTTTTAGCTGATTTTAACAGAAAAATTCCCGCTAGAACCGGTTTATCGGCCAGCGAGGCCACCTGCTGCATGAACTTATCAAGGCACTCGAAATCCGTAACTAATTGACTTTGAAAAAACTGCGCTCCCGCTTCGATTTTACGCTCAAAACGGCGTTGAAGACCAGACCAACTTTTTGACTGCACATCGACGGCAGCCCCGGCAAAAAGTTCTAGGGAGCCATCGGGTAAAGATTTATCGTTAAAGTCAAAACCTTTATTTAATTTATCGATCAATTTTAACAAACGTACCGATTCTAGGTCAAAAACTGCTCTAGCCTGGGGGTTATCTCCTGCTTTGACGGGATCTCCGGTTAAAGCTAGTATATTTCTCAATCCCAAGGCATGAGCGCCCATGAGATCTGCTTGTAATCCGATCACATTGCGATCGCGACAGGCCATTTGACAGATGGGTTCGATGTCGTGTTGATAGAGAATAGCGGAGGCAGCCAGAGAGGACATTCGCACTACGGCGCGACTGCCATCGGTAATATTAGCCGCATGAACGCGATTTTTTAGCCAGAGGGCCATTTCTAGCATATGACTGGCATTACCCCCTTTCGGGGGAGTAATCTCGGCTGTAATCAAAAATTCTCGGTCTTGAACCGCACGTCGTAAACGAGTAGTCATCAATTTATCTAGGTTTTAATCATAAATTTTATAGTAGATTTAGCCAGGCAATGACTCGGAGGCAAGGAATGATCATCGGGCGGCCTTGTTTTATACTGGTCAGTGCTGGTGCTTGGCTGATATCAGATGAGTTAACTGGCAGGAAAAAATTTCTAATGTAGTATAATACACGGACAGTTTAACCAAATTCGTTTACAAGTGTAAAGGACAACCGATTCGATCGAGCGATCATGCAAACTCTTCCTCCTCCTACTAAAGACAAAGACGCAATCATGACCCATCCCCTCAAAATCGTCGCTTTAGGAGATAGCCTTGTTTATGGCTATGGCGACCCCGTGGGTGGCGGTTGGGCCGAGCGCCTACGTCGTTTGTGGATGGAAAGTGCCGGTCATGCCCTGTATAATTTGGGTATTCGCGGCGATCGAGTGGTACAAGTGTCCGAACGTTTAGAACAGGAATTTCGTCTCAGGGGGGAAATTCGCAATCGTCTCCCCGACCTGATTCTTCTCTCCGTCGGTGTTAATGATACAGCCCGCTTGGGCCGGCCCGATGGTCGCACCTACACCGATCACGATCTTTTTCAAACTCAAATCGAACATTTACTCGCCCGGGCCCGTTCTCTTTGCCCGGTTTTGTTTATAGGTATGATTCCCGTGGATGAGCGGAAAATGCCCTTTTTAGATTGCTTTTACTTCAACCATCGCGATCAGTATCGTTTTAAAGAAACCACTAAACAAGCTTGTCTAGAGCAAAATATTCCCTATCTCGATTTATTTGATCTCTGGATGGACCGGGGTGATCTGTGGTGCCAAGAAAGATTAATGGCAGATGGACTTCATCCCAATGTGCAAGGCTATCAATCAATTTTAGAGGATATTTTACACTGGTCGCCCCTCACCTCCTTTGTCGGTGTGGATGGTTTTATTCAACCGTTCACAGGAATTGTAGAAAAGTGATATCCTCTGTTCTGAGTTTGTTTGACACTGACGCTCCCATCGCACTAAGCGCTTCGGGATTCTTGGTTCAACAAGTCCACTTCTTCCTCTTCCGTCGAGACAACCCAATAATTACCGAAAAATTGGGTTGAAAGCCTCGCCCTTTTAGGGCGACTTTATATGATGTATGATATTAAGAATAGCGGGCAGGGTAAGCAACCGCTTAAAAAACCCAGTCATCGCAGGATGAACGCACCTTGAAAACTAGAGTTATGGGGTTCTATAGGGGAATGCTCCTATAGGTAAAAGCTCTAAGCGTCAAGTACCAGAGAAACCAATTATTTTAGAGGTTTTGAACTGTATCGTGGGGCACACGAAAACAGGCTTCTGTAAGGTCGCGAAAGTCTGAGGAGAGAACCACCTCTGGGTTGGATTTCGCCAGGAATCTAATTCAAGTCCACATCGTTGAGCCAGAAATTCTCAGCAGTGATGCTAGAAGAATCCACGTCCGTTTACGGCGTGGGGTATGTCAACTCTGGCAGCTTCTTCAAGTAAAATTGCCCCTTCAGTTTTTTGGCGGTAGCTTTCTGGAGTTAAAGACAATTTGGTGGCATACTCTAGCAAAATTTGGGGAACATCGTTATAAAGGCCTTCAGAATTGAATTTCTCCTCTGTCATTAGCTTAATTGCTAAATTAATCGGCTCTTCTCGACTTTGTGTGATAATTTTTGCTTATGGAATCGTGAAATGCTTATCGGGCAAGACTTTTAGGGCTATTTTGCGGATATTCTATCAGTATAGACCTCGTTTCCACACATAAACCAGAAGAGCCAATAAATCGAGTTGGCAAATCTATTATAAGTTTGTACGCACTTAAGTTACACTGACAGCATTACCCTTATTTTTCAGTTTTCTCAGCCATTTTTCTGCGTTATTCTTTATTTTCAAATATTACCAAATCATTACCGCTCCCTCCCTTGACATCTCTGTTACAAGCTTAAGTTGTCACCAATGAAATCCCATAGTTAACTTTTGATGAGCGGTATCTTATCCGACAAAGCCCCGAACCTGAAAACCGAGGCGGGATTTTCATATGATAAATTATCATATAAATAATATTACCTCATCTCCTGACCCATGACCCAATCAAGCACCAAACAACGGATCTCTATTACCGTCGATTCTAAATTGCTTCAAGATATTGACCAATTGACGGAGAATCGCTCTGCTGCTGTCGAAGAAGGATTGCGACTGTGGCACCGACAGCAGATAGAAAACCAGTTACGCACCTTCTACCAAACCCAAAAACCAACTGAACGGCAATTTGACCTGGACTGGGGAGAATTCGCCCAAACCCAAATGGAAGAAATCCTCGACCCGGAAGGACTCTAACATGGAAGATGACAATTATCCCCACCAAGGAGAGATTTATTTAATTCGCGCCCTTAAAACCATAGGAGACACCAAAAAACGCCCCGCTGTTGTCGTTTCTATCAATGTCAGGAATCAGCTTTCTAGCAGTGTTTTGGTTGTTCCCTTGACCAGCGATTTAACCGGTGGAGAAACCCCTACCCGTATTTTGATCGAAGCGGGAGAAGGTGGACTCTTAACAGATTCTCTGGCCTTATGCGACAATATCTCAGCGATTCGCCAAGTTTATCTCGAACAAGGTCCCTATGGCGCAATTTCGCCTCAATCCCGACAACGAATTCAACAGGGAATTAAAATTGCGATCGCTATCTTTTAATTCCCTGTTTTATTGGGAAAGATAAAAGTTAGCCAACTTAATTCCCTGGGAAAAATTTGCAGCCTGTAGGTTGGGTTGACGTAAGGAAACCCAACACACAATAATTGTTATGATTTCTTGGAGCAAGTTGAAAAATCGATCTTCTATGTTCAGCAACATCACAACATCAGTGAAGAAATCGGCACTCGGCAAGGGGCAGTATGAAATGGGATCACTTATTTAGATTTCAGATTCTATGCGGAATTATCGCCATTAGCCTGTAGTAGTGGTAGGGTTGACGTAAGGAAACCCAACACACAATAATTGTTATGATTTCTTGGAGCAGGTTGAAAAATCGCTCTTCTATGTTCAGCAACATCAGAACATCAGTGAAGAAATCGGCACTCGGCAAGGGGTAGTATGAAATGGGATCACTTATTTAGATTTCAGATGCTATATGGTAAAATTTGCATAATTCAGTAAGATTAGTATTATCCTATATTATTTCAACTCAACTTCCTATGAGTAACAAATCTACGATTAAATTGCTGATCGCTTTTAACGATCCTAACCTGGAGCCTGAAGAACGCGACGAACAGGCCCAAGTATTACTGACAGAACTACAACAGGCAGATGAAGTTGAATCGGTTAAACGCATTCTTGATCCCAATCCCCCTGAAGGTAATAAGTCATTGGGCGGTTTTTTGGGTGGAATCTTAATGACCGAAGTTAACCCCGCTAATGGCAAAAAACTGTTAGGATTTCTGGGTGATCGCCTGGGAGGTAAACCGATAGAATTGTCGGTAGAGGCCAATGGTCGCAAGTTGACGGTTAAGGCTCACAGTCGAGAAGAATTGGAAATGGCTATTAAAGCCGCTCTAGACTTTATCTCAGGTTAAAGAAGGTATTATGGCAAAAATTGCTTTGTTAATTGGTGTGAGCGAGTATTCCGAAGGATTGCGCCCAATTTCTAGTGCCATTCTAGACGTTGAAGCAATGCGCCGAGTATTAGAGCATCCAGACATGGGAGCCTTTGATCAGGTTACAGTTTTGCCTAACCCAGACAAAGGGAGCATGGAAAAAGCAGTTGAGGTTTTATTTGCTGATCGACAGCGAGATGATTTGGTGCTTTTATATTTTACTGGGCATGGACTTAAAGATCAAAAGGCTAGATTTTTTCTAAGTACAAGAGACACTGGGCGTGATCAGAAGGGAAATTTTTCTCTTGCAACAGCTTTAGCGGCAAGTAAACTTCAAGAGTACATCACAGATAGTCGTTCCCAAAGGCAGATAATTATTCTCGACTGCTGTTTTAGCGGAGCATTGGTTCAGGGAATGCCAATCAAAGGGGAACTTAACATTCAAGAGGAATTAGGAGGTAAAGGAAGGGCGATTTTAACCTCTTCTAGTCCAATTGAATATTCTTTTGAGTCGGAAGATAACGATTTGTCCATCTATACAAAATATCTAGTTGAAGGAATTGAAACTGGTGCAGCAGATAAGGATGGTGATCAATTAATTTCTGTTAATGAATTGCATGAGTATGCCAGCGAACGAGTAAAGGAAGCTGCCCCGGCAATGACTCCCAAATTTTATCTTTCTCTTGAAGGAGATGATACTATTTATTTGGCCAGATCTCCTCTTGCTGCTAATGATCCTAAATTTAAGTATCGTAAAATAGTTGAGGATATTATTAAAAAGTGGAATGATGAGGATATTAAAGATTATTGTTTTAAGGAGGAAGACTTTTCTGCTGCAGATAGGGCAGTTTTGGATGCAACAATAGATCAATTAAATCTCTCACCAGATGAAGCCAGAACGATTGAAACAGAAGTTCTTAACCCACTGCTACGGCGAAGAGACAATATCAAGAAATATAGGAATGCGTTTCGGAAAATAATAGCTGCTGCTAATCATACTCCATTGAGCAGCAGAGATAGAGAGAGTTTAAAGAAACTGCAAATTATCTATGGACTCAGGGATGAGGATATTCAGTTCATTGAGAAAAAAGTGAAAGCTTCTTTAATGGATCAAATTTTGCATTTTATAAGAACTTTAAAGCCCCAAAATTTCAAATTAAATCTGCCAGTTAGCATAGGAATAGCATCAATAGCAGTTGTAGGTTTAATTGCCATTTATCGACCTGGTATTATTACTCGATTAATTCCATCTAATTGTCCAAAACAAACGGGCGACTTTATTAGTGAAGGAGAAGAAGTTCTTAATTACTCTCAATCGTTTAACAAGAAGAAAGGTACAGAATATTTTGCACAGTGTGATTATCAAAAAGCCCTGTTAAGATTTAAGGACGCATGGCAACAGGATAGGCTAGATACAGAAACGTTAATTTACTTAAATAATGCTTTAATAGAAGCCAATAAAATGCAATATTACACGATTGCTGTTGCTGTTAGTATTCCCAAAAATCAAAATGACTTTAATGATGATGATGGTGATAGTCGAGCAAAAGAAATGTTACGAGGAGTAGCACAATTACAAACAAAAATTAATCTGGGACTTTTAAATGACAATGATCCATTCCTCAAGTATTTTCCAGATCAAAATTTTATCAATAAAAAAGCGATTAATGGTAAGGGATTAAAAGTTGTCATTACTAATGATGAAAATGACGAATTATTAGCCAAAAAGAGAGCAGCATCTCTTTCCCAGAGTCCTGAAATTTTAGGAGTTGTTGGTCACTATCCCCTGACAGGGGGACAAGCTGGCTGAACTCCTTACAGCATAAGCTTTTTGGGGTGTTCGAGCGAAAAAGTTCGATGCAGATCACTCCCCATTGTTGATAAAGATTTCTAATAAGCTCGCCCAAATCCCTGATTCTCTCGTT
>NZ_JADBTX010000080.1:0-13659 GCF_020245945.1 Microcystis sp. M015S2 | reverse complement strand
CGCTCAAATCACCGATAGCAGAAAAGACCATTTACATAAGCTAACCACTCAATTAGTTCGTGAAAACCAAACGATTGTTGTTGAGAATTTAGCCGTTAAGAATATGGTCAAAAACCCGAAATTATCTCAGGCAATATCTGACGTTAGTTGGGGAGAAATTACCCGACAATTAGCCTATAAATGCCGTTGGTACGGCAGAAATTACATCGAAATAGATAGATGGTTTCCTAGCTCTAAAAGGTGTAGTAATTGCGGGCATATTGTCGAAAAGATGCCGTTAAATGTTCGAGAATGGGATTGTCCAGACTGTGGGACACACCATGACCGAGATGTTAACGCTAGTAAAAATATTTTGGCCGCAGGGCTTGCGGTGTCAGTCTGTAGAGCGACCATAAGACCAGAACAGAGTAAATCTGTTAAGGCAGGTGCGGAACCCCGCAAGGGAAAGAAGCAGAAACCGTTCGGCTGAGCTCACGGCCGAAGCCTAAATCGTGAGGTTTGGGAATCGCCGTCCGTTTTACGGCGGCGAGGATGTCAATCTATAGCTTATTTTACAGCAAATTCAGTATAGGGTCGAATATGTTCGGGTTTAAAGGCAAGGACAATTTGCTCTTTAGGAATACCGGCGGCTAATAAATCAGTGGCAATACCGTCTTCGGTTCCGTCTCGTTGTATCCAGATTTTACCATTAATAATTTGTAAATGCAGTAAACAGCCATGTACTCTTTCTCGGTTATCCCAACCTTCTAAGAGAATTAGATAGTTATCAGAGTCTTTGTCAATAATGAGGAGGCGGTTTACCTCTCCAGTAGCATAGCGCAAGTTTGCATAATAACGGAGAGATTCAATAATAATTTTTCTCATTTTTTCTAAACTATCCATCTTAAAATAACCTCCTCAATTTCGTCAAAAATTAATAATTTTAATCGTTTGTTGTCTAATAAAACTTGACCAATAAAATCTTCAAAAATATCGGCAAAAGCTTGTTGATGAATTGCTAAATATAAAGTTCTTTCAGATTTTAGTTTTGTCAATAAATCATAGTATAAAATATATTGTCCTAATGCTTTTTCTAAGTCGTCGATAGATGATTTGCCAACAAAACTTTTAATTTCAATGGCAATTTTTTGATTGTCTTTTTCGGCGGCAATAATTTTTTCTGCTCCCAAGTCAATATATAAATCTCTTTTTCCCCAGCGAATAATTAGGGGGTCATGGGTAATTGTCCAGCCATCTTTGTCTAAGGCAGTTCTCACGGTATCATGATAAATATCTTTTGCTGGCATTTTTATTATAACTGATGATTATTAGAGATGCAGCGATTTTGGTACTGTTGAAGAATCGGTGATTCGTCTTTTTCATCTCGTTCCCAGGTTCTACCTGAAGCATACATTAAGGCAGAACCTTGGTACAAGCAAGTTAAATTGATTTTATTTATCCATTTTTGCCTTGAGAAATTCTTCTAATTTCTTCATATCTTCTTGACTAGGAGTAAGGGTAAATCTAGTTACACCTGATTCAGTTCGCATTCTATCCATATAAATTCTTAAGGCTTCATCATCTTCTCGATGGGAGAGGACATATTTTCTTAATTCTGGGCGAGACATTTGGTAAAAATCAGGTTGATGATTCATCTTCAAACTCCACATTAGTGAGCAAGATGCTCACATTACTATTTTCATCATACCGAAATAGATGAATATCGGTATAGAAGTTAGACAGGGTTTGACACATTCTAATGCAAGTAAGCATCTGTTCGGGAGTGGGTATCATTATTGATGGCTTTTTCCTCCAATTTACGAGTTTATACCTGTAATAAGTATAGCATAATACTGGATTGAAACAGCTAATTTAGTGCCTTAGATTTAAGGGAATGCGAGCATCCTGCTCGCTAATTATTCAGGTAGTCTGCTCGCTAGATGTTATATACCAAGCCAGAGCCTTGGCACAAGCAATAACTGTTAACTGTTAACTGAATAAACCGTCCTCGACGACGCAACTACCCGAAACCCGATGCGATCGCTTCTTAGGTTGGGACGCTCCTGATAGCGTGCAGCAGAACGGCAGTAATCGGGAGTAATGCGGAAAGAACCACCTCTTAGCAAACGAAAATTAGCCTCATTAGCCTCATTCTCACTCAGCCAAGCACTACCATCATTAGGCGCATCCTCATACTTTTTATACCAATGGTCTGTACACCACTCTAAAACATTGCCGTGCATATCGTAGAGTCCAAAAAGATTCGCTACTTGAAACCTTCCTACAGTCGTCGTCTTTCCACGAAGAGTTTCTAGATAATTTGCCAAAGCTGGGGAAATCTTCTCGCCAAAGTGAAACGGTTGGTTATATTTCTGATTCCATTCGGCTAAAGTTAACTCACTGATAACTGCACGACAGGCGTATTCCCACTCTGCTTCACTAGGTAAACGGTATTGATAGCCTTTTCCTTTTTCCTGTGACCAGAGTGATAGTCTCTCACAAAATTCCACTGCTTCGTACCAACTAATACATTCCACTGGTCGGCGGCTATACCCTTTATAGTAGGAAGGTTCTGGGTTAAGATCCCGTTCAATTTTAGGCATAGAAGCCACTACTCGCCACTGCGCCTGCGTTACTAGATATTTGCCCATCAGAAAGGGAGAAACCTTGACTTTGTGTTGCGGACGCTCATTTGGATATGCTCCTTCTTCTCCTTCAGAAGCACCCATCCAAAACTCACCGCCGGGAACTTCCACTATTTCTAGGTTTATTCCGTCTTCTAACTCTTCGATTACTGTGGCTGGTAGATCGTTTTCTGCGATGATTGAGAGGGCAATATTTCCTTGCTTATTAACCTCTGCTGTCCAGATAGGAACCTCCTCTCCCCACTGCTTCAGCAACCAGGAAGCTGACAGCCTTATCTGTGCTTTTTCCTTCTCATCTTCGAGTAAGTTTCTCAACTTTTCTCGGTTTAAAAATGATTTGTTGGCTGCTTCCTTTTCTAATGTCTCTCGCTCTAAATTATCAATGTCTGAACTGCGGAGGTAATTATATAATTCTTGCTGGCTACTAGCTTCGAGAAAATTTTTAGCCAATTGCGTAGTCTCCACAGTGTCTTGATATTCTTGCAGAATTTTCTCTGCATCTGCTAACTTGTCACCCGACCACAAATAATACTGAGATTTGTTATTTTTTTGCCAGTCTTTGGCATCTTTATCCACCTGTTTGGCTAATTCTCTTCCCTTGCGAGTTTCGGTTCGCCACAGATTCAGGTTGTCCCACTTTTCAATTAAAGCTTCATGGGCTAAATCTACCCAAGCTTCTTCTTCTCGTTCAGTTTTTCCCGTCACTAAAAGGCGACCTTTTACTAATCCTTGTTCTCCTTCAATTAGTTCTGTTAAAACTTTTTGTCCTTCTTGATTATCTCCAGCTAGAGACAAGATAAAGGCTTTCGGTTGACGCAATCTGGTATCTTTTTCCCCATCTCCTATTTGCAGAAGATTCAAGAAAATTCGCTTGATTAAAGCTTTTTCTGTTTCTGTTCGCTCCTGCTGCGGTGAGTCTTTTTCATAATCCTTGTATTGATAGACTTTATCTGCATGACAATTTAACGCTCCGACTATCCCACCTATCGCCTGGTAAGCATCTAAAGTAACCTGATACTTTGCTTCATCTCGCCTCTGCCAAAGCTGGGTTAAAGCAAACTCTAATAATGGTAAAAATCCTGGTTCTTGTTTAATATCTTCAAGGATTTTATTGAGCAATTCTTTCGTAACTTCATAGCCTTGCAGTTTGGCTGGTTCGGTGATAGCTTCTAGCAAATCTAATCCCCTTAGATCTGGCAGGTATTCGGCGTTATTTTGAATCAATTTTCGCAAAGAATCGTAACGCAAACAGGGTTCAATAAAATCCGCCCTCATGGTAGCGACAACTGCCAGAGGAGAGTCAGGAATTGTGGCAACTTGAGTAATCAATTCAATAAAGCGATCGCGCTGTTCCGCTAGAGCAAAAGTGAATAATTCCTCAAATTGATCTACCACCAGCAAGAATTTGTGTTCGCGGGGAAAAAGTTCTAATAGCGGTTTTAAACCTTCGCTGGCTGGATTATTGATACATTGATCCAGCAATTGTTGATCATCTCGAAAATAGGGTAACAGCAGGCTTTCCAACATTGTCAACGGCTTAAATCCAGGCTTGATCGGTTCGAGAATTTGCCATCCTAATTCTTCCAACCAGGGCATCAATCCCGCCAGAACTACCGAAGATTTACCACTTCCAGAAGCACCAATCAGAGGGACAAAATTTAGCCGATCCAGCTTAGATTTGATGTCGTCCACCACTCGCTTGCGTCCGAAGAAAAATGGGCGTTCTTTCTTAGTAAACGCCAGCAATCCTTGATAGGGACAGCGCAATTCTCCCTTCTCATCTAGTAACGGTTTCACCTCTTTAACTTGAGGTTGCGCCCCATATTTGACCAGAATTAGCGATCGCCCAACTCCCATACGAATCGGTTCCTGACCCTTCCCGCGCAATTCCAGCGAGACGAAATCAAACAGGCGATCGGCACTAATTTCTCCCGTTTTTAGGTCAGCCTGTTTTTGCGACAATCCCTTCAGTAAAGCGGCGGTGAACAAACTGTATTCCTCATCTTCCCACGCTACCTGTTCTGACCGACAGGCGGCGATTAGGTAGTAATCTTGCTTCTCCTTAAACGCTGAGAGGCTAGGTTCTAGCAAAATGCGATCTAGTCCCCGATTTTCGGGCAATAACGCCCCTGCATGGCAACAGTCTAGCATTACCACCAGATTACTCAAACTAGAACGCCGTAATAAAGGATTGAGTTCTCGGTCTAAAGAAATGGCATTTTTGCCGTCGGGTTGGCTATCGGAGGTGGCGAGATAGGCTTCCCCGTCACCGATGCGATTGATCAGGCGAAACCCGTGTCCTGAAAAGTAGATCAAGACTTCTTGATTTTTGGTCTGCTCTCCCGATAAAATTTGCTGTAAGGCCTGCAAGACTTCATTCCCCGTTACCTTTCCTGGAACAACTTCGTAGCGTTTTTCTGCGGCAATCCAGCAATTGGGTAGGCGTTCTACATTGGCAAATGTCCCAGTATTCTCCAAGAATTTAGCAACAGCTTCCGCATCTTTGGCGGGTTTGCTCAAAGATGGCAGGAAATTGGGGTTATCGTAATGGTTAATTCCGATGACGAGGGCGTAGCGAGCCATAGACAGTCAGCAAGGGATAGAAATGTTTTTTATATTAGGTTGTTTTTTGGTAAACTGCAAGGAAAGCATAGGCCCTCCCTTAGATAATCTTTTCTTATCATCACAAGTACGGGAGAGCCGAGAAATAGTTAAGAAAAAAGTTAATTTTCAATTTTTGCATTATTTATGACTCGACTAACTCCAATCCAAATTGACGAAAACACTCTAATTTATATAGAGTCCACCGATGACCTAGAAATTCCTGCCGAGACATTAAAAACCGAGGGAAGAGTTCCTAAAGGGGTAATTAATGTACCAGATAAACAGCAAGTTTTACAGAATTTTCAGACAATTGAAGATACAATTCGTACCTACACTACTTATACCTTAAACGCTTTTCGCAATTTAGCCATTGCCAACATTGAGGAAGTCACTTTACAATTTGGTGTGGAAATCGGCGGTGAGGTAGGAATCCCTTATATTACTAAAGGAACCGCTAAAAGTAATTTAAATATTACGGTTAAGTGTACCTTTCCTAAGCCGCCGAACTCGTCTGATTGATGGTTCAATATTTAACGTTTTCTGGTTCTTCCGTATGTTCCCAAAATAAGAGAGCCAAATAATCTTGATTAAGGTCTCTGGTCTTGATTTTGGGGATAACTGGGGAATAGATCTCTAGGGAAATCCTCGGCACTTAAACAGGTTTGTAAAGCTTGGGAGGGATTATTTTTGTCCGCACCACGACTGACAGCGATAACGCATTGGGAAAAGCGACCGGGTAATAAACTTTGACGACAGGAATCTAAAACCTGTCTAGAAATCCCTAATTTATCGGGTTCCTTGGCTGTTTCCGTTTGTTTGAGGGAATTAGCGGCAAACAAGGGGGCAGCGCGATGGATATCGACCACACAATTACCTAGGTCGATGGGACGACGCACTTGAAAACAAGCTTGCAGAGCCAGATTACCATCGATCGGGGTTTTGGATTTAATCATCACCACACACCGGGATAATTCTTTAGGAATTAATGCTTCTGAACAAGCGGTGGCGGCATCTTCGGGACTGACTCCCGTGCGGACAATCTGACTGATACAGGCACTAAATTGATTATTGTTGCCAAATGCGATCGCTGCTCGGTTCATTTCTACTAAGCCAAGGGAAATAGTAGCGATCGCGCTCCAACTAGCAATTTTTTTAATATGGTTTTTCATCGTTTGCTCACACCGAAGATTTTAAGGCTAACTGGCCTTGATCTTAACAGATTCACGGGGAACAGGGAACACAGAGATGGGGGAATGGGAATTATGAATTATGAATTATGAATTATGAAGTGGGGAGATGGGGAATTATGAATTATGAATTATGAATTATGAAGTGGGGAGATGGGGGAATGGGGAGAGGGAATTATGAATTATGAATTATGAATTATGAAGTGGGGAGATGGGGGAATGGGGAATGGGGGAATTCAACTAATACCCCAAAACCCTAAAACCCCAACCCCTAACACCCAAGAGCCAAAATTAGTATTCTGGTACAGTGGAATCGACTTCACGACTCCAGGCACTGATGCCACCTTTGACGTTAATTCCTTCGATACCTGCGTCTTTGAGGATAGCGAGGGCTTTAGCGGAACGTCCCCCCATCTTACAATGGGCGATGAGACGATAACCGTTGACTAATTCCTTAATTTTGGGAATTGCCGCACCATTTTCGATATCGGGTAAGGGAATTAATACCGAGTTGGGTATCTTAGCGATTTGGTACTCGTTGGGATTACGCACATCGATGAGAATGTAATCATTGGCATTGCTGTCAAGTAGTGCTTTTAACTCTACTACGGTCATTTCTGTCATGTTTTGCTGTGCTGCCGCTTCTTGTGCTTTCGCTTGCGGAATACCGCAGAATTGTTCGTAATCAATTAATTTTTCAATGACGGGACGGATGGGATTCGGGCGCAATTTTAACTCACGGAATTTCATTTCCCAAGCATTGTAAAGCAGTAAACGACCACTGAGGGTATCCGGAGCGCCGAGGATAATTTTAATGGCTTCTGTGGCTTGAATTGTGCCGATTACCCCGGGTAAAACCCCTAAAACGCCGCCTTCCGCACAGGAGGGAACCATCCCCGGTGGTGGCGGTTCGGGATAGAGATCGCGGTAGTTGGGACCGCCTTGGTAGTTAAAAACGGTTGCCTGTCCTTCAAAGCGGAAAATGGAGCCATAGACGTTGGGTTTGTCGAGAAGAACACAAGCATCATTAGTCAGATAACGGGTGGGGAAATTATCGGTCCCGTCGATGACTACATCATAGGGAGCTAAAATGTCAAGGGCATTTTCGGAACTTATGCGGGTTTCGTACAAATCCACCTGACAATAGGGGTTAATTTCTAGAATTCTGTCCTTAGCGGAAACAATTTTCGGTTTACCTACCCAAGAAGTGCCGTGAATAATTTGACGTTGCAGATTGGAACTATCGACGATATCGAAGTCAACAATACCGATTCTACCGATGCCAGCCGCCGCTAGATAGAGTAAAAGCGGGGAACCGAGTCCCCCGGTGCCGATGCAGAGAACACTGGCGGCTTTTAGTTTTTTTTGACCTTCTAAGCCCACTTCGGGCAGAATAATGTGTCGAGAGTAGCGTTGAACCTCCTCTTGGGAAAGTTCGATCGCCGCGAGATTAGGATTTAGCATAGATTGGGTAAATAGTGAAACCTCACTCGATTCGGGCAAGAATTTCGTCTCAGCACGGTTTAGAGACAAAAATCAGGAAGACTCGATCGCTTCCTGGATTTTTAATTCTTTCTATGCCTATGATAGTGTGAGGGTCTGGCTGCGTGTTGTTAATATTAGTTAACTTTCCCCTGCCACTTGGGCGCGGTATTCACTAGCGTAGAGGGTATCAGCCAAGGCTGTATCGGGATTTTCTACCCGCACTTTTAATAACCAACCCTCCCCGTGGGGATCATCGGCAATTAATTCGGGGGAGTCAATCATCGCTTGATTGCGATCAACTACGGTTCCCGATACGGGAGGATAAAGATCTTCTACCGCTTTTACCGATTCAATCGTGCCGAAACTACTACCTACTTCCAGCGCCTCTCCCAATTCGGGCAATTCTAGAAACACGATATCACCCAATTGATCGACGGCAAAAGCACTAATTCCCAAGGTAGCGATTTCACCTTCGAGTCTGACGTATTCGTGGGTTTCTAGGTATCTCAACTCCTCGGGATATTCCAGTTCCATCGTCTGTCTCTAAATATTTACAGCATCAGTTAGTTTACTAGATATCTTGGGGAAAATGTTCATCGGCTAGGGCTGTTTTATTGCCGATCGCTACCTAGACAAAATTAATTACACCGATCAAACCCTGATTAAACAGCTAAAATTGGTCTAGGTTGATCAGGGAACGCCACAGAACACTGGAACAGTAAGGGTTAGCCGCTTTTTTAGCTCACTTAACAATACCCAGTTTAAATGCCTCCTAGCTTACTTATGTTAAATCCCATCTTAGATCCTCGTGGTGGCGAACATCAAACTATAAGAGCCTTTTTTGAGCCAAAAACCATCGCTGTGGTGGGATTTAATCGCCAAAATCCCCAACTTGATCGCACTCTTTTAAATAATCTCTATCATAATCCCGGTCAGCACCGCCTTTATCTAGTTAATCCTCACCCCGAAAACTGGCTCGATCTTCCCAGCTATAGCAGTTTACCAGATATCCAGGCGGCGATCGATCTGGTAATTATCACCGCCCCCGCTCCCGAAATTCCCGCTATTATCGCCCAATCTGTCGAAAAACAGGTTAAATGCGCCCTGATTCTCTCGACGGGTTTTCGGGAAACTGGACAGATGGGGGAAAATTTACTCAGGGAAATTAAAGCGATCGCTGGTCAAAAATTACGCATTATCGGTCCCCATAGCTCAGGAATCTGCAATCTCAGCCAAAATCTTAACGCCACCTTTTCCCCCATCCTGCCGAAACCCGGTTCAATTGCCCTGATTAGTCAAAGTGGCGCGATCGCGGCTGCCATGCTTGATTGGAGTTTAAGCGAAAATGTCGGTTTTAGTCACTTTATCTCCCTCGGAGTTCTTTTAGATGTGGATTGGGGCGAATTACTCTATTATTTAGGAGACGATCCCCAAACTAAAAGCATCGTTATCTACCTGGAATCCCTGAATAATGCCCGCTCTTTTCTGTCCTCGGCCCGAGAAGTTGCCCTAAATAAACCAATTATCGCCATTAGTCGCCACAGTACCGACTTTGACCCCACTTCTCTTTCCCATGCTGGCAAATTGACCAGCGATCAACTAACTCTCTCCGCTGCCTTTGCTCGCTGTGGCATCGTGGAAGTACAAAGACTGGCCGATCTCTTGAATATCACGCAAGTTTTAGGGAAAATTCCCCGATTTCCCCGGGGAAAACACTTGACAATCATCAGCAATGGTGTTGCTCCCGCTCTTTTAGCGGCCTCGGCTTTACTGGCGGAAGATGGACAACTGGCAACCCTTACCCCCGCAACGATCGCACAACTAGCGCCTCTTGTTCCCGCGGATATTGTCCCCCAAAATCCCATCGATCTGCGTCGCAGCAGCGATCCCGATAGCTACGCTCGCGCCCTAGAGATCGCTTTAGCGGATGCACATACCGACGCGGTGTTGATGATTCTCTCGCCTCGCTTTAACACCGATCTGCGAGAAATTGCCCTTAGAATCGCTTCAATCGCTCAAAATAGCAAAAAACCCATTTTAGCAAGTTTGATGGGGGGAGAGGGCATTGCAGAGGGGGTAGCGTTATTAAATCAGCAAGATATCCCCACCTATCGCTATCCCGATTCGGCGGCCCGGGTGTTTAATTTGCTCTGGAAATATGAAGAGAATCTGCGCGGTCTTTATCAAACGCCAATTTTAACCAATTCTCAGGAAAATGGCTCCGATCGAGTTTTAGTGAGCCAGATTATCGAGCAAGCAGGGGATAGAACAATTCTCAGTGAGCCAGAGTCTTTAGATATACTCAAAGCTTATGGAATCCCTGTTATTGTCACTAAAATTGCTGAAAGTGCCGCAGAAGCAGTTAATCTCGCTGAATCTCTCGGTTATCCTGTGGTGATGAAACTGCATTCGAGGACGATTATCCATAAAAGTGCGGTGGGTGGGGTACAATGGCCGCTTTTTTCCCCCATGGCAGTGGTGCAAGCATATCAGGCGATCGAAGCTAATGTTAGCGCACAAGTGGGTCGGGAGCATTTTCTCGGGGTGATTATTCAACCGATGTTAGAGATTGATCGAG
The DNA here is from genome assembly GCF_020245945.1 of Microcystis sp. M015S2. Lineage (NCBI taxonomy): Bacteria > Bacillati > Cyanobacteriota > Cyanophyceae > Chroococcales > Microcystaceae > Microcystis > Microcystis sp. M015S2. Next base: position 3,181 of record NZ_JADBTX010000080.1, on the reverse strand, counting down.
GATATGAGTTAATTATCGGCTCTAATTACGATGATCAGTGCGGACCCGTGATAATTTTCGGTACTGGTGGCCGTTTGGTCGATATTTTTCAAGATTACGCCACCGCTCTACCTCCTTTAAATACTAATCTCGCTCGCCGACTTTTAGAAAAAACCAAGATTTATCGGGCTTTTCAGGGATTAAATGGGCTTAAATCGCTTAATTTAGCGAATTTGGAGCAAATAATCGTTAAATTTAGTCACCTGGTTAGTGAACAGCCTCGCATTAAAACTATCGATATTAATCCCTTTTTTGCCGATTCAGAGCAATTAATCGCTCTTTCCGCTTCTATACTTCTTCATCCTCCAACTACTCCCCCAGAAAAGTTATCTCATCCGGCGATTCGTCCCTATCCCGAACATTATATGGGACTTTGGACGACGAAAAGAGGCTTAAAGGTGCTAATTCGTCCGATTCGGGCGGCGGATGAGCCTTTAGTGCGACAATTTCACCATTATCTCTCGGAAGAAAGCATTTATTATCGTTATTTTCATCTTGTCAATCTCGATCGCCAAACCGCTTATGATCGTCTTACGCGCATTTGTTTTATCGACTACGATCGAGTAATGAGCTTAGTGGTAGAGATTAATAACGATCAGACGGAAGAGCCAGAAATTATCGCTATAGGACGCTTAAATAAACTGCATGGCGTTAATGTGGCGGAATTTGACTTATTAGTTAGGGATGACTATCAAGGTCAAGGTATTGGTACAGAATTACTACAGCGTTTAGTCACTATTGGCAAAAAGGAAGGATTAGACGGAATCGAAGGGGAAATTTTAAGGGATAACCGCGCTATGCAGATGATAGCTGCTAAAGTGGGGTTTTCTCTCTATAAAACTGCCGATTTTGTCAAAGCGGAACTTGAATTATGAAGCCTTTTTTGATAAGCTGATCACTAATTTTCTGGTTGAATTGTTTGGGCTAATCCTTGCTCTAAAGTAAAGGGAGGTTGCCAATTCAGAGTTTTTTGAATATAGCTAGAGTCAAGACAAAAATTGATTTAATTCGTTAAATTATTCCTTGGGAGCGCATTAATTCTATCTCTTGTTGTAGTCCGGCTTCTAGAGTACGAGGAGTAAACCCTAAATCCCTTTTAGCTTCTTCGTGAGAATAAGCTTTGTCTTCTTGTAATCGCAAGATTTGTTCTCGTCGCACGGGTGATTTTTTAGCTAATGTTTTTTCTGGTAGGGTAGCTGACCAAATGCCAAAGTTCAAGGGAAAGGACAGGGGACGCACCGATTGGCCTAATAATTGTTCTATCAATAAAATTAACTGACGGAAGGAAACAATACTACCTCCGGAAAGATCGTAAGCACCTTTTATATCAGGACATTCCCAGACTTTTAACAACATCTGGGCAATGTCATCAGCGTGAACTGGTTGTAACAGGTTATCACCAGAGCCAAAAATGGGAAAGAATCCGTAGCGGTGACAGAATTTAATCAATTTGTGTAGGTTTTTATCCTTGGTAGTGCCATAAATCATTGTCGGTCTCAGCAGACAATAAGAAGCAGGATACTCTTGTAAATAATTTTCTGCTTGTTTATACTCGGCAGAATATTCATTATATTTTGAATATACTCCCGTGGTTCCAATAATAATTAATCGGGGAGTTTGTTGGAATTTTTTTAGACTATTAAGTATAGTTGGTACTTGTCGAAGTTGGACGAGATGGATGATGGTTTCAAAACTATTTTCCCTAAAAATTCCTTCCCAGGTTTCTGAGATAGAGCTATCGCCAAAATCGTAGGTTAAATTCAGTCCTAGACTATCTAACATACTGCGATCGCTAGTGAGTCGAATTAAACAATGTATTTCTATTTCAGGCTTAGTAGATGCCAAATGTTGCCCGAAAAAACCACTGGGCAACCCCGTAGCACCTGTGATTAATATTTTATTCTCAATCATCATTTTTTCTCCTTTCCGCTAAAACTTGTTCATAAACCTGAAAGGTTTTTTCAAACATCTTCTCAAAAGTATATTCTGCTTCGTAGCGTTTGCGTCCTGCTGCTCCCATTTTAGCTCTGAACTGTTGATCAAGAACTAATTGTAATAGTCTCTGGTGTAACGTGTTAACATCTCCCCTCGCTACGGTGTATCCAGTTATTCCTTCCACAATTGCTTCCGGTGCTCCACCCACATCTGATACAATTACCGGTAATCCCGCTCTCATTGCTTCGATTGTGGTGCAAGGAAACCCTTCCCAATTAGATATTAAAGTAAATACTTGGGCTTGAGCTAAGACTTCAGCTACATTATTACGAAAACCTAAAAAGTTAACTCTGTCGATAATTTTTAGCTCCTTGGCTAAGGTTTTAATTTTGGTTCTTCGTTACTTGCTATGGTTCGATCAGGGGGCAGAAATCGGCTAAATCCTTATCTGGCAAGAGACTTAATTGATTAGCTCGTTCTAGATTGAAAACAATTGGCAAAAATCGAAGCAATGTCTTTCTATATAAGGGTTTCACTCCTTATAACTCCCGTCCATTGCATAACACAAACCGAAGAACCTTTTATTTTCACTATCTCCACTGTTAAAATCCGAAGCTTTCAAGACAGTTAATCCAACTAAGTCTCGATCTCTATAATGATAGATAATATTGTCTTCTAGCAAACTATCATTGGCTCTTTGAGGCTTACGAAAGCTAATATATAAAACATCTGCTTCTTCATCATAATCTATCCAGATTCTTGAAGAAGGTGCGGTTAGCAAATAAGGAATTGATTTTAAGAGATTGACTTCTGCCATAGGATGCCTCGCTTGATAATTTTTTCGCAGGAGGATGTCAAAAAAGCAGTTATGACAAATCCATCTTTCTTTAGTTCTTTATAGATGACGACCGCGTCTTTTCTTGAGATAACAGTTTTCGGATAATGTTTTAGTGCTATTAGCTCATCAGTCCATCCCTTAACAATCAAATCAGGTTCAGCAATAGTTTCTAGTACCATATCAATATATCCCGCCATGTAAGATACTTTCATGGCTTAGAAAATCCATTAGACATCTCCAAAAATTATAACCCAGTCACAGCTTGCTTTTGTTCTATGTACTAACCAAGCAGTTCGATAGCTGGAATGTATATCTATCGTTGCTAATTCAATTTTACTTAAAAAATATGAGGCAATTAAAATAATTTTT